>NZ_JBQCZW010000020.1:0-9960 GCF_052089425.1 Ancrocorticia sp.
CAAGTGTCACCAAAGTCCTGATACAGAACTGTCACCAAAGTCCTGAGACATCACAGCCTCGATTGGACGGCTCCGGTTTGTCACGCGTTCGTGGTGGCGTCCGGGAAAGCCATACGGAGTTCTTATTTGCCGACGACGACGGCGCCCTCGCCGTTTGCCTCCGCCCCAAACAAATCCCCTGTGAGCGAACAGGTGGCACATTGGACAAAGTGATATAACACGAACACGTTCTGAGGCATGAAAGAGCGTCCCGTCAAGCAAAACCCCGCAGACTCCTCGAAATAACACTGTCAAATCATTCTGGAATAGTTCCAGAAAGAGCTGGCAATTGCCGGGCAAGCTAGATACCGTGGAGGGGAAGAAACTAGCACGTTCACCTTGAAGGAGACGGCATGACAACGTTTGATCCAACTCAACCTTCCACCACTGAAAATGGCGCGCCGCGCGAATCTGATGCACATTCGCTCAGTGTGGGCGCCGATGGCCCCTTGATGCTCCACGATGTGGCGCTGGTCCAGAAGCTCGCGCGCTTCGATCGGGAGCGGGTTCCGGAGCGCAGCCCCCACGCGAAGGGCTCAGGTGCATTCGGCGAATTTGAGGTGACTGGCGATGTTTCCCAGTACACCAAGGCGAAGTTCTTGCAGCCTGGCTCTAAGGTTCGCACGTTGACCCGCTTCTCCACGGTGGCTGGTGAACTCGGCTCTCCCGATACGTGGCGCGACGTGCGCGGCTTTTCCACGCGGTTCTACACCGAAGATGGCAACTTTGACATGGTGGGCAATAATACGCCGGTCTTCTTCATCCGCGACCCCATGAAGTTCCCCGATTTCATCCACTCCCAGAAGCGCCTGCCTGATTCTGGGCTGCGCTCGCAGAACATGCAGTGGGATTTCTGGACGCTATCACCGGAGAGCGCTCATCAGGTTGCCTACCTGATGGGGGATCGCGGCCTGCCACGCACATGGCGCAACATGAACGGCTATTCTTCCCACACCTACATGTGGATTAATGAGGCGGGCGAACGCTTCTGGGTCAAGTACCACTTCATGACGAATCAGGGCGTGGAGAACATGACCAATGAGGAAGCCGGAAAGATGGCTGGCGAGGATGCTGATTTCCATCGCCGCGATCTCTTTGATTCCATTGCGGAAGGCAACTTCCCGATCTGGACCCTGAAGGTCCAGATCATGCCGTACGGCGATGCCAAGGACTACCGCTTCAACCCGTTCGACCTAACGAAAACGTGGAGCCACAAGGACTACCCGCTCCATGAAGTTGGCCGCCTGACCTTGAACGAGAACCCCACAAACCACTACGCCCAGATCGAGCAGGCGGCGTTCAGCCCCTCCAACATGGTTCCGGGCACGGGCGTTTCCCCGGATAAGATGCTGCTTGCGCGCGTGTTCTCCTACCCGGATGCACAGCGCAACCGGATTGGCACGAACTACAACCAGCTGCCGGTTAACGCACCGATCTCTCAGACGAATTCCTACGATAAGGAAGGCGCCATGGAGTTCCAGCATTCCGGTGATGCACCCGTTTACGCCCCGAATTCGTACGGGCGCGCGTATCAGGACGAGGAGGGCCCAGTAGAAAACAATTGGGAGTCCGATGGCGAGTTGGTTCGTTCGGCCTATTCGCTTCATTCCGACGACGACGATTTTGGCCAAGCCCACAGTCTCGTCCGCGGCGTATATAGCGATGCCGAGCGCCAGCGCCTTGTGGAAACAGTGACGGGCGGCTTGCTTGATGGAGTCGAGGAGCCGGTGCTATCGAATGCGTTCCAGTACTGGAAGAACATTGATGCAGAGGTTGGTCAGGCCATCGAAGATGCCTACCATGCGAACGCCTAACGCTCTGATGCGGTAGATTCTCGCGATCTGCGAGAGGCGCCCCTCCGTTCCAATTCTTCTCATGGCGAGAGGAGTTGGTGGGAGGGGCGTTTCGCTCTTTATAGTATTGGCTATTGTTCCCGTGCCGAACCGGAGGAGAGCTCGTGGAAATCAGAGATGCAGTGGCTGGTGACTCGCGCGGGATCACAGCGATTTACAACGATGCGGTGATGAACGGGCGAGCCATTTGGAATGAGACAGCCGTGGATGTTGCAAACCGCGCTCAGTGGATCGCGGATCATCAGCGCGATGGCCTGCCGGTACTGGTAGCCGTGGAGGACGGTGTGGTTCTGGGCTATGCGAGCTATGGGCCGTACCGAAACTTTGACGGCTATCGCAAAACGGTGGAGAACTCCGTGTATATTCGCAGGAATCAGCAGGGTAAGGGCGTAGGCAAGGCGCTCATGATCGAGCTATTGAACCGTGCGAGAGCTGGTGGAATGCACGTGATGATCGCCGCGATCGAAGGCTCGAATACCGGCTCGATTGCGCTTCACGAAAAGCTGGGGTTTGAGCGCGTGGGCCTTCTCAAGGAAGTAGGCTCCAAGTTTGGCGAGTGGCTGGATCTCGTGTTTCTCGAGATCATGTTTGAGGAGGAAGCTCCACGGTGAACTGGGCGGTAATGCTGTAACGCTCAGGCACGTAATGGCTTTCCGTCCACTCGACCGGCGTTCCTCGGGGATCACGAATGAGGCGGCGCTCAACCACCAGTGGAGATCCTTCCTCCACGCGAAGATAGGTGGCGTCCTGTTTGGTGGCTCCCTCTGCCGTGATGGTGCTGGTTCCCTGAGCAGGGATGGCACCTTCGGCTAGTAGGGCTGAATGTAGGGATCCGGAATTCAGATCTGTTTCCAGAACTCCGGCATACTTTGCTGGCAAGGCGTTGTAGTCCAGCACCAACGGCGCGCCGTCGGCCATACGCAGCCTCTCGATGTTGACCACCTTGCTGCCCGGTTCCAGATACAGCTTGTCCAGCTGAATATCGGTACCGGGCACCACCTCGGCTGAGATGAGGAGCGAGGACGGTTCGAGACCTTTCGCCAACATCTCTGCGTTAAACCCGAGGAGATTGGAGAGCTGGCGATCCACAACGGGTGGCGCCACGAAGGTTCCGCGGCCGGGTTCGCGGTAAACCAGCCCGTCATTAACCAACTGGCTCACCGCCGCCCGTGCCGTCATACGGCTCACTCCGAATTCCGTGCACAGTTCAGCATCGCTCGCAAGCTGATCGTGTGGCTGAAGGTGGGCGATCCGGGCCCGAAGTGCTTGGGCAATCTCGAAGTATCGGGGTGCAAAGGCACGAGTTGGGTCTGATACCACGGAGATCTCCCATTCACTGGAGTGATCGGTTTTTAGTTGAAAGTATGCGTGGCCAGTCTATGCCTTCTGGTACAGGCAGGTGACCAACTGAGCCAAGTCTTGTTCTACCGCCTCGCGTGCAGCAACGGTCACGGGAGCCATGACATAGGTTTCTGGGTTGCTTGCGAGGAACGCTTGGGACCCCTGCAGCGCCGCCTTGTCCGCGTACGTGTAGTAGTTGATCTTCTGGACTCCGCGGGTGATGCACTCGCGGTATTCCTCATGGCTCAACCCAGATCCGCCGTGCATGACGATGGGAACGCCCGTGGCTTCACGCAGCTGGACGATGAGATCGTAATCCAGCTTGGGTTCGGCCTTGTACAGGCCGTGGACTGTGCCGAACGAGCAGGCGAGTGCGTCCACTCCAGTCTTCTCCACGAAATCTGCTGCCAGAGCCGGATCAGTATAGAGAGTACGATCGCCAACTCCCTCACTGGAGTCCTTTCCATCCTCGCGCCCTGGCATCACCCCGAGTTCGGCTTCAATGTGCGCACCGTGTTCCTTTGCCAGCGCAACGGCTTCTTTGGTGATGCGCACGTTCTCCTCGTAGGGCAGGCGTGAGCCGTCAAACATGGCGGAGTTGAACCCCACCTCAAACCCGCGCTTGATGAATTCGATGTTCTCTCCGTGATCGATGTGAACAACAAACTTGGCAGATGATCGGGTGGCCAGTGCTACCATCGCCGCTCCGATGCTTTCTACGCTGTTGACTGGATCGTGAACTTCGGCGTGAGCCAGAATCATCGGGATATCGAAGCGTTCGGCAACGCTAATGGCCGCCGTGAGCATTTCGAACGTTGGTGTGTTGACAGCGGCGATTCCGTAGCCGTTCTCTTCGCCGTAGGCGAGGGCTTCCTTGAGACTGATGAGCATTGTGTTCTCCTCACATTGGTCGTAAGAGTTGCAGGCCGAGTGTCCTCTTTGAACCACCGAACCATGGTCCAGACTATACCGTTAATTGACTAGACGGCTATACATGCTCCCTACGTCGTGGCCTGCTTGAACATCGGGACGTGATTTATGTAAGGTGTGCCTTACTTAATTCGTGAGGAGTGAACGATGGGATTTGACGAGGCGCGTAAAGGCCGTGGTTTGTACACGGCAGAGGTAGTGCGCGCGGGGCGAATCACGCCGAATATGGTGCGTGTGACTGTCGGTGGCCCGGATATGGGCAGATTGCCGCGTCAGGGATTTGATCATTGGTTCCGGTTGTTCTTGCCGCGCCTCGATGGCCCAACCGACTTCTCTCATATTCCTGATCACTTCGGTGCTGGCTCCTACATGAAGTACATGGCGCAGACGAAATCGGAAACGCGCCCGGTCCTGCGCAATTACACCGTGCGCAATCATCGCCCGGAAGCCGGCGAACTGGACATTGACTTCGTTGCTCACGGCGATATCGGAGAAGCAGGGCCTTGGGCGCAGCAGGCTCAGCCCGGGGAAAAGATTGTGATCCTCGATCAGGGCTGCGGCTTCGATCTTGCCGGTGATGGCGATTTCTACCTCCTTGTGGGCGATGAGTCTGCATTGCCAGCCATCCTGGGGATTCTGCGCGATATGCCGCGCAACGCTGAGGGCTTGGCGATTATTGAGGTACCCGAAAGCGCGGACATGCAGGATGCGGAGGGGCCCAAGGGTGTTGAGGTCCGCTGGATTGCCCGCAACGATCATGCTACGGCTGCTGGCGCCCTCGCCTTGAAGGAGCTGAGCGGTTTCACCCCACCGGATCCTGAAATCCTGACTGCCTACATCGCGGGGGAGCGCACGCTTGCCACCGAAGGGCGGCGCCATCTTGTCAGAGAGGGTGTTGGCAAGCATCGCATCACGTTCTCAGGTTACTGGCGCGCTGACTAGCCTTCACCCATCCTCCCAGCTCCAGCATGCACAATGGGCACTATGGATTTCTGGGAGGAGTTTGTTGATCGCCTAAGCACCAGTTTCTCGGGTGCGCCGGTGCCTGAGAGTCCGTGGTTACTGACGGGCATTCTCGCGGCCGCGGTAATCGTGCTGGTTCCCGTCCTGTGGATCCATCTACGCCAGATAGTGACCGTGGTTCATGAGCTCGGGCACGCCACCGTTGGTGTGCTATGCGGGCGGAGGTTCACCGGATTCGTCATCAACGCAGATATGTCGGGTCATACCCTCACCACGGGTAAGCCGCGCGGGATCGGACTGACTCTGACGATGTTCGCCGGGTATCCAATGCCGGCGATCATCGGAGCGGCCATGCTTTTCGCCGCGTTGAACGGGCGCGCAGGCCTCGTGCTTGTGGTGGCCTTCGTTCTGATGCTAGTGGCGCTTGTCCGCTCCAAATCGGGCTACACGGTGCTCGTGCTAGTTGCCCTCATCGTGGGAACCGGAGCCGTGTGGTGGCTCAATGATCCCGAACTATCCGCCACGATTGTGTCAGCCGCCGGCATGGTATTGCTGGTGGGGGCATGGCGGCAGTTCTTCGCCGTTGTTTCGAAGGGTGGAAGCCAATCCGATCCGGCTCAGCTGGCTCGCATCACACACCTGCCAGCGTTCATCTGGAATCTGTTCATGCTGGCCCTGATCGGCTTTGCTACGTGGTGGGCAGCTGACCCCATCGTCCCGGTCATTCGGGGCGTACTCAGCTAGTGGGTTTGGGGCCGATAATGGCGCTGACTAGATGCGAAGCGTCCAGAGCGGTTGGGGGAGTGCGGCTGAGGGCGCGCAAGATCACCGCTCCAACGAGTGCCTCTGCGATCTCGTCAAACGGAGCGCCGTTGTAGAGATTCTGCCCCTCGCCGATCCCGGCTTCGAGACGCCCAGTCACAGATTCCAACCCGATAAGGGACTCACGTATACGCATTCCGATGCGTGGGTTCTCGGCTGCGGCAGATACGAGCGAGCGGATCACAACTTCTGTTTCCGGCTTCGAGATGATGTCGAACAGCCTTGTTAGCCATTCTTCAAGATCTCTCCGAATGTCACCGGAATTGGGCAGCGCGAGTTGGTCCGGCAGCAAGATTCCGGCAGTGAGGCATTCGGCAACCAGATCGCCCTTGGATCCCCACCAACGATAGATGGTTTGCTTTCCCACGCCGGCTTCGTGGGCAATCCCCTCGATGGTCATCTTGTCGTAGCCATGGGCGGCAAACAGCTCAGCGGCAGCATCCAAGATGGCCTGATGAGTCTGTTCGTTGCGAACTGGTCCGCTCCGAATCTTGGCCACAACTACCTCCAATACTTCCAGTGTTTCCGGTACCCCGTCCGAGACGATTGGCACACACTTCATGATGGCATACACATTATATTGCATAGACAAGACGGTGCGTCTTACGATTGCGTGGTAACACCTCTTCAACACCGGAAGTCGAATTCTTTATGGCAAAATTGCTCTACCGATTGGGACGATTCTCTGCGAAACGGGCGTGGACGGTGCTGGTCACATGGCTAGTACTGCTCGCTATCGCGGGGGGCGGATTTGCCATCGGGTTCAAAGGACTTGTTGATAGCTTTGATATCCCCGATACAGATTCTGGGGATATCGTTGCGGAGCTTGAGGAGAAGCTCCCCGATTTTAGTGGCGCATCCGGATCGGTGGTGTTCCACACCGAAAATGGTGAAGCCTTTACAGACGAGCAGACCGAGGCAATCGGGACGCTCGTTGGCGGCCTAGAAGACCTTCCAAACGTGGCCTCTGCCGTTGAACCGTTCAGTACGGAAGCGATGAGGGCCACGCAGGCCGAACAAATGGAATCGGGCGCCTCTCAGATTGAGGAGGGGCAGGCGGAACTGACCGCCGCCCGTGACCAGCTGGATGAAGGCCAAGCTCAGCTCGATGCCGGACGCGACCAGCTGGATGAGGCTCAGGCCGAACTGGATACTCAACTCGAACAAGCACAGGCCGCGGGCTACCCCACAGATCAGCTGGAGGCCGGTCAGGCACAGCTTGATGAGCAATACGGTGAACTCGATGCCCAGCAGGAGCAGATTGATTCAGGCCTAGCCGAAATTGAAGGTGGGCAAGAACAGATCGATGCACAGACCCATCAGCTCGATGTAGGCCAAGATCTGCTGGGAATGGCCGATGAGTACAGCCTCGTTTCCGAGGATGGGTCCGCTGCCATCGCAAGTGTCTCCTTTGATGAACAGCTCATGGACCTTCCACAGGAATCGAAGCAAGGGCTGGTCGATTACCTATCCGATAACGCGGTGGATGGTGTGAAGGCTGACGTCTCCAATGAGATCGTCCAAACCATTCCTGAAATCTTCGGCATCAACGAAGTGCTCGGTGTGCTGGTTGCAGGCCTTGTTCTGATCGTTGTTCTGGGTTCGTGGCTTGCTGCTACCTTCCCAATCGTGACGGCCGTGACCGGCGTTGGTATCGCTACCCTCGCGTCTCTCGCGTTCTCCGGCACGATCCAAATGACGTCCGTGACCCCAGTGTTTGGCGTGATGCTGGGCCTCGCGGTTGGAATTGACTACTCTCTCTTCATCTTGAACCGCCACCGCCGCCAGCTCATGGCGGGTAAGGAAGTCCATGATTCGATTGGGCTGGCCAACGGCACCGCAGGTACGGCCGTGGTGTTCGCGGCTTCGACCGTTGTTGTGGCTCTTCTGGCCCTCAACGTCACGGGTATTCCATTCCTCGGCCTCATGGGAACAGTTGGCGCCGTCAGCGTGGCCATTGCGGCACTACTCGCGGTGACGGCAACGCCAGCACTTCTGGGCTTGGCTGGCGAGCGAATGCTCGGAAAGAAGGCTCGCGCCAAGCTTGAGGCACGGCGCGATGGTACGGGCAAGCCCCGAAAGAATTCTCCCGCGCGTGCGATGAAAACGTGGAAGTCCGTGGTTCGGACGATCGTTGGCGTGGTGGTACTGGGAGTCATTGCTATCCCGGCGCTCTCGATGCGGTTGGGGTTGCCAGCAGGAGACGCCCAGCCCGAGGATTCGACGGCCTATCAGGCGTATGAAACCATCGAGCAGGAGTTCGGTGCGGGCGCTAACTCGATGTTGATTGCCACAGCCGATCTTCCAGCTGGCATGGACGAAGGCGAAACGCTTGACGCCCAGCTTGATATCGCCTCGGCTCTCTACGATCAGGACGGCGTGGTGGCGGTTGCGCCCATCGCGGTGTCGGATGATGGCGAGCTTGCCGCCTTCCAAGTGGTGCCAACGGGTGGCCCGAACGATGCATCAACCACGGATCTTGTCCATCAGCTTCGGGACCTGCCCGCCGTGGACGGGCAATACGAACTCGGCGTTGCGGGACAGGCTGCTGTGAACATCGATATTTCTCAGGGCTTGAACGATGCGTTGCCGCTGTATCTGGCCGTGGTTGTTGGCATCTCGCTGATTATCATGATCGTTGTGTTCCGCTCGCTGCTAGTACCGCTGGTGGCAACGCTGGGCTTCGTGCTCTCGCTGTTCGCCACCTACGGAGTGGTGACCGCAGTGTTCCAGTGGGGCTGGCTGAGCACCATATTCGCGGTGACCAACCCGGCGCCTCTCTTGGCGTTCCTGCCGATCATCTTGGTGGGAATCCTGTTCGGGCTGGCAATGGACTACCAGCTGTTCCTTGCCACCGGAATGCGCGAGGCATACGTTGAGGGCGCTCCAGCGCGGGTTGCCGTGTCACAGGGGTACCGCTCCGGACGCCGCGTGGTGACTGCCGCGGCACTCATCATGATTTCGGTGTTCGCGCGCTTCGTGGCCTCGGTTGCTTCCATGATTAAGTCAATTGGGCTGGGGCTGGCCGTTGGCGTTCTGCTGGACGCCTTCGTGGTGCGCATGTGGATCATGCCGGCTGTCATGACGCTGCTGGGTGAATCCGCGTGGTGGCTACCGAAGTGGCTGGATCGCATCCTGCCCCGTGTCGATGTTGAAGGTTCTCAGCTGGAGGGTAATGACCTCTCCGATACCTTGAACACATAGTGGTCTGCTGATCTCGGGGTATATCTCCGGGTGGCATAAGAATGGAGGGGGAACGCCGTTCCCCCTCCATTTGCGTTTACGCGACTGTGGCCGCTTACTCCAAGCGCCACCTCGGCCGCCGCCCCGATCCTCCGGGATCAACGAGTAGAACGGCGACAGGCGGATCAATGGGAAATTGAAGGCCCTGCGTACGTGCAATGTGTGCAGCGGCGCGGCGCCGATCCCCTTCCTCCGTACGTAATCCCGGAATCCTCGGAGCTACGGTGATGATGGCCATACGGATCTCGCCGCGGATTCCGGTGCCGTCAGCTGGCTGGGGTGCACGTCCGGGCCTAGAGCGACGAATCATCACAAGAATGAACACTCCTAGCCCTCCCAGCGCTAAGACGAACCCGACCCCTGCGAGAATGAACAGCACGACGGCTGAGTTCACGATTTACCCCTTCGGTGTGACCTTCAAGAGATCTGCGCCCTCAGCAACCGTTCCCGTGGCGTCCTGTTGAACGGAGGCGAACTTCCGATGATTCGTCACGATCACGGGGGTAATGGGTGAATATCCGGAACGCTTGATTTCTTCGATATCGAAGGTTGCCAGCAGCTGGCCGGCAGTGACCTGATCGCCCTTCTTCACCTTGATGTCAAAGCCCCTACCCTCCATGTTGACGGTATCCAAGCCGATGTGAATGAGCAGTTCAACGCCCGAATCCAAGCGCAGGCCCACCGCATGCCCGGTAGGGAAGGTGAGAATCACTGTGCCAGTGGCCGGAGCCACCACGCGTCCCGAACTGGGATCGATTCCAACGCCTTG
>NZ_JBQCZW010000020.1:10060-45207 GCF_052089425.1 Ancrocorticia sp.
GCGCGCTTGAGTTCGGCCTCATCTACTTGAGACAGGTCCCCAAGCTGGAGGCGAAGCCGGGTGGCGCAGTTGTCCAGATCCGTAATGTTGTCCTTACCGCCCAGTCCCTTGATGAATCCGGTTGCGGTGGCAAGGTAGGGATCTTCGCCGGTGCCACCGCTGACGGTAGGAACGGCATCATCATCCTCGCGTCCGGGAGTTTTCAAGTCGAGCTTTAGGATAAGGAAGCGGAACACGAAGAAGTAGATAACAAACCATACGAGGCCCATGACGATCAGCAGCCACGGGTTTTGTGCCATGGGGTTCACCCATCCAAGGACCACATCGATGAACCCTCCGGAGAAGCCAAAGCCCATCCGCACAGGCAGGATGAAGCTGATGGCCATCGAGATTCCCATGAACAACGCGTGCACCACGTACAGCGCCGGCGCCAAGAACATGAAGGAGAATTCCAGCGGCTCGGTAACGCCCACAAAGAACGAGGAAACGGAGGCCGAGAGGAGCAGGCCGGCCGCCACCTTTCTCTTGTTGGACTTGGCCGTGACATACATGGCTAATGCCGCCCCTGGCAATCCGAACATCATGACGGGGAAGAATCCCGTCATGTACTGCCCCGTCACGCCGTAGGTGCCGGTTGCGTTGAGGAAGTTGTTGAGATCGTTAATCCCGGCCACATCGAACCAGAACACGGAGTTCAGCGCGTGATGCAGGCCGAGCGGGATCAGCATGCGGTTAAAGAAGCCGTACAGCCCAGCCCCGAGTGGGCCGAGCGTCAGGATGAATTCGCCGAAGCTGACTAACCCGGTGTAGACCAGCGGCCACACGAAGAACAAGATAGCGCCGGTGATCAGCGACATCCCGGCGGCAACGATGGCCACAGATCGCCTGCCAGAGAAGAAGGACAGCGCGTCCGGCAACCGGGTGTTCCTGAACCGATTATAGGAATAGGCACCGATCAGGCCGGCGATAATTCCAATGAACACATTGTCAACAACCCCGAACGCGGGATTAACATTTTCCACGTCAGTGTGCTGGAAAGCTGCTACGGTTTCCGGCTTCAAGAGTGTCTGCATCGTTAGCCACGAGACGAGGCCGGCAAGTGCCGATGTGCCATCCGATTTGACGGCCATTCCAATGGAGACGCCAACGGCGAAGAGAATCGGGATGTTATCTAGGAGCGCGCCTCCCGCTGCTGCGAGGAAGGCTTGGACGACGTTTTCTCCGGCAACATTTTCAATCCAATACGCGATGCCCACCAGTATTGCGGCTACGGGAAGCACCGCAACTGGGAGCATGAAGGATTTGCCGAGATTTTGCATAAACTTCATGAAATCTCCTGTGTGAAAAACTCTTCCCTGAAGTATGTCACGCGTGGAGGGGCCTTGTGTGATGCTGTTACGATGTCTTGGTCATGAACGCGAACTCGTGTGAGCGCGTACGGTGAACAGATTTCACCCGTTCAGGCAATGCAACTGAACTCGATCGTCGCCACCAATGCGGCGAGAACGGAAAGTATGAAGAGGCACTATGCACTCTTACCTGTCATTGCACTAGCCCTAGGGGCATGTTCGTCCGGAGAAGCGGCGGACAACGAAGAAAACGGTGATAAAAAAGAAATAACAATCGCTGCTGTGGAAGGTTGGGACGATACGGTCGCCAGCAGTGAGCTGTGGAAGGCAGTCCTCAACGAAAAGGGCTATGACGCGGAGGTTGAGTACGTCAACGTCACCACCGCGTTTGCCGGAGTGGCCGAAGGAGAATACGATCTGTACCTCGGATCGTGGCTACCCACCACCCACGCGGATTATTACGAGAACTACGGCGATCAGATGGAGAATCTGGGGGCGTGGAACGATGAGGCAGTCAACACGGTTGCCGTAGCCGCAGATTCACCCATCGATACGATTCCGGAGTTACTGGAACACGCGGATGAATTCGACAACCGGATTGTCGGAATCGAACCGGGCGCTGGCCTGACACTGATGATGGAAGAAGAGGTGATTCCCACCTACGGCCTCGAGTCTATGGAGTTCGTGACGTCATCATCGGCCGCAATGCTTGCTGAGCTAGATACAGCGTTGGCCAACGATGAGAATATCGCCGTCACACTGTGGCAGCCTCATTGGGCATATGGCACCTACGATCTCAAGAACCTCGAGGATCCCGAGGGTGCTCTGGGCGAGCCGGAGGAGATCACTGCGCTTGCATCACAGGACCTGCGCGAGGAAGCCCCGCAGCTAGTTGGATGGATCGAGAACTTCGAGATGGACATGGACATGTTTGGTGAGCTTCAGGCAGCCATGTTTGCCGAGGACGCCACCGATTATGAACCGGGCCTCAACGAATGGATCGATGAGAATCGGGATTGGGTGGACGGCTTAACCGAGTAGTCTCCTGAACCAATGAAACGGTGGGCGTGCTGGGCACGCCCACCGTTTCGTATGTACCGCCTGTTCGAGCGTCTAGGTTGCCGATGCCTCAGCGATGGATCCGATCGATGCGCCCAAGCGTGAATCGAATTCCTCTGGGCTCATCGCTTCCGTCAGCCCTTCGGTGAGTGCTCGCGAGAAGCTGGCGATAAGGCCATGGTTGGCAGCCAACCGCCTGTTGGCCTCCTCGCGGCTGTATCCGCCCGATAGCGCCACAACCCTCAGGACGTTGGGGTTTTCGATAAGGGGGCTGTACAAGTTGTCCACACTGGGGATCGTCAGCTTGAACATGACGGGTAAATCGAAGTGTTTCGTCGCCAGATTCTTCGAAATCTCCTCGAAGAGGATCTGCTCGCACTGCTCCTTGTCCGAGGCATTGATATCCACCTCCGGCTCAATAATGGGGACAAGTCCCGCGTGGGTGATCTGCTCAGCCAGTGCAAACTGCTGCGTCACGTTTGCCGCGATGCCATCGCTGTTGGCCTCCTGAATCACCGAGCGCATCTTTGTCCCGAAGATATGAGCATCATTCGCTCTGGCCAGGAGATCATCAAGATCGGGGATGGGCTTCATGAGCCGCACGCCGTCGCTTGCATCGTCGAGACCCTTGTCCACCTTCAGGATGGGAAGAATGTTCTTGTCCTCCCAGAGATAATCGGCGGCTGGTTTTCCTGCGAACGTGCGGTCCATCGTCTTTTCGAAGAGGATCGCGGCGAGGATGTGTTGACCGGTAAACGCCGGACTGGTCACGATGCGCTCGCGCATCTGATGCACAAGGTCGAACATCTCGGCCTCGTTGCCGTATCTGTCTTCGTCTATTCCGTAGAGCTTGAGTGCGCGGGGTGTGCTGCCGCCGCTCTGATCCAAAGCGGCGATAAATCCTTTACCAGCACTCATTCGTTCAAATTGCGTGTTGACCATGTCTCCTCCTAGGTGACACCCATCACTTTACTCTTGAGCTGATGGCGCCGAAAGAATTTTTGGCCTGAGCGAACCGTCGAAGGGCTCCGGCGTTTAGTAGTCTTCAGGTGTGGATAATGTGATGTTGATTCTTAGTGCGGTCCTGTTGGCTCTGGGTATCGCCGGATTCGTGAGGGATCGGCGCCGGTTGCGCAATATCGTCTTTATTTTGTTCGGGTTGGGTACCGGGCTGATCGGCGTGATTATTCATACCGACGACGGAACCGGCGCAAGCCTGCCCGTTGCCATCGTTCTGATTGCCCTTGCTGCGGCACCCGTGATCGGCTACCCGGTCCTCACCGTATTCCTGTTGGTCAACGGGGTCACCATGATTCGGCGCGAGAGGCCCAGCTTTGGCAATCTCTTGTCACTCCTCGCTGGAATCGTATTGGTGGCGTTGCCGATTGGGGCCGTCGTCGTCGAAAAAATCCTTCCCGGCCACATCGCAAGTGCGATCACGACGGGACTGTTCGGGATAACTCTCTACTTCGCGTTCTTCTTCCTCGTCTTTCTCATCGCCTCCTACGCCTACCGGAAGGTACCCACGAAGCTGCGCGGCGGCTACGTGATTGTGCTCGGTTCCGGACTTCGTGGAACCACCGTTCCTCCCCTCCTAGCGGCGCGACTGGAGAAGGGAATCGAGGCGGCCAAGCCTGCCGCAACGATCATTCCCAGTGGAGGGCAAGGGCCGGGAGAAGCGATCAGCGAAGGCGAAGGGATGGCCCGCTACTTGAGGGAACGCGGGATCGATGAATCGCGGATCATGATCGAGGACCAGGCGCGTAACACCCGTGAGAATCTCGAGTTCTCTCGGAAGCTCCTTCCCAGTCCGGATACTGCGGTGATTGTGGCAACCAACAGCTATCACGTGTTCCGCTCGGCCATGCTCACCCGCCAGTTGGGGATGAATGCTCAGGTGGTTGGAGCAAAGACGGCCCGGTACTACGTTCCGAGCGCCTTCCTCCGCGAGTTTGCAGCAGTCATCAAGTACTCGTTTGGACTCAACGTTACGTTCTTGGGCACGTGGACCATCATGGTCATCGCTCTGCTTGTGGCCAGCTAGCCGGTACGGTGGAAGCATGACTCTTCACGTAAGCGATGTTGTGGCGGCGCTGGAACGGCTGTTCCCTCTAGAGACGGCCGAAGCGTGGGATCACGTAGGCCTGTCCGTGGGCGAGCCACAAGCGCCCGTGCGTTCGATCGGATTCGCCGTGGATCCGTGTCAGGCCAGCGTGGGCGAGGCGGTGGAACGCGGGGCGGACATGCTGATCACCCATCATCCGCTGTACCTGCGGGGAACCCATTCGGTTGCCACCACCACCGCAAAGGGGGCATGGACCAGCCGCCTCATCAAGGAGGACGTTGCCCTCTACTCAGCCCACACGAACGCGGACGTTGCCGCTTCCACGCGTGCGCTCGCGGACCTGTTGGGCGTTGCGATCGAGCGGCCACTCGACGAAGAGACGGGAATCGGTGGCGTGGGGACGATGGCTCCGCTGACGCTGCGCAAATTTGCTTCGCGGGTCAGCGCGGTTCTGCCAACCGTGCCCGCAGGAGTATTGGTAGGCGGAGATCCCGATCAAGTGGTGGAACGCGTGGCGATCTGTTCGGGTTCCGGGGATTCCCTCCTGGCAGCTGCAAACGGTGCTGGAGCGGATGTATACCTGACCGCTGATCTGCGGCATCATCCGGCAACCGATCACCTGTGGAACGGCGGGTGTGGGCTGGTGTGCGCCACGCATTGGGCAACAGAGTGGCCGTTGCTGGGCATCATGCGGGATAGCCTTCTGTCCGAACTTGCCGAGCATGTTGATTCCTACATATCGGAGATTCCAACGGACGCGTGGTTTGCGCGGCTGTGAGGTAGGCTGCACACATGGCAACAGCACCCGCAGCAGATCAGCTCAAACTCTTGGAAGTAGCTGAGCTGGATTCACAGATCGCCCGCCTCGAACGCGATAACGTCAAGCACCCGCTACGCGAGAAGCTTGCCACCCTTATGAATGCGATTGCGGCACGTGGCCGGGAAACGGAAGCGGCTGGCGAGGCGGTGAAGGCCGCACAAGCCGAGCTTGCGCAAGCCGAAGCCGCATGCGAGGCCTTCCAGAGCCAGATCACCGATAAGGAAGCCAAACTGGCATCGGGGGAGGGGCTCACCTCCCGCGATTTGGTGGCGCTTCAGGAAGAAATTGCCGGGTTGCGGACGCTGCTGGACAAGGCATCGGATGTGGAGTTTGAGGCCCTCGACTCCGTGGAGGACAAGCAAACCCAAGCTGATAATCTCGCGGGCCAAGTGGCCAACCTCAAAGATGAGATGCTGAGGGATCGTAGCGAACTCGAGGACGTTGTGGGCGAGATTCAGGGTCAACAGGAGGAGCTGGGGACCCAACGGGCCAGCATCCTCGATCCCCTGAGCGACGATCTCAAGAAGATCTACGAACACTCACGCGAATCGGGTGGTTATGCCGTTTTGGCCATGCATCCCAGCGGCGCAACGGACGGCGGGATTCACCTCTCTCCCGTTGAGGTGGCGCAGATCCGGGCCCTGCCCGAGGATCAGATCTACCTCTCCGAGGATTATGATGCCATCATCGTCAGGCTACCGAACTAGCGCTTCGTGAGGTATGAGGGTGAGGTGGCGCCGATTGCCCTCGGATTCAACGGAGATGCTGCCAAGGGATCTGGCCACATCGGCCACGTCATCACTTCCGCTGTCCAACAGCACCCGCGTGAGTAATCCCCGGTAATGCTTCGCCATGTGGGTAATGACCTTGCCGGATGCGTCGCGCACGCGCACATCCCACCATTGGCCACGTGGATTCCACACCTGATACGCCCCCGAGCGCATGTCAACGATGGGTCCGGCCGATTCTGGTAGCGGTGGGTTGGCCGCTAGGGCTTTGCGCCACAGGGCTTTCAGGCTGCCAGCGGCGGGAAGCTTCACGTTCATCGAGAGCCGGTAGGCAGGGATGAGGTCGGTTCCTGACGTCACGCCGAACAGGCCGGAGAAGATTGTGACCGCATCGGTTGGTCCCAACTGGGCGGCCTCGAACAAGACTCCCGTGTACACCTCGTAGGCCGGGGCGCAGGGCGCATTCCACAGGTTGCG
This sequence comes from Ancrocorticia sp., assembly GCF_052089425.1. Classification (NCBI taxonomy): domain Bacteria; kingdom Bacillati; phylum Actinomycetota; class Actinomycetes; order Actinomycetales; family Actinomycetaceae; genus Ancrocorticia; species Ancrocorticia sp. The sequence continues at coordinate 16,559 of NZ_JBQCZW010000020.1, forward strand.
CTGTGCCTCAACCTCCGGGCGCGTGCGTTCGCCCGTCTTGAGGATCGTCAGGGCATCCTCGCGGGCGCTTACGTTGGCGAGTTCGCGGGTGAGTGCTCTGCGGGTTTCGGTGAGCTTCGGGCGGCTGAGGGTGGCAAGGTCCAGTTTCGGGCCCGATGTGGGAGGTGTTTTACCTTCTGAGGGTGGGAGCAGAATGTGCACGCGGTCCAGTCTAGTGCCTCTGAGGTGCTACCATGGCTAGGCGAATGAGCTGGCCAGGCGGCCGCGTGGCACGCACGTGTCCCGAGGAACGTCCGGGCTCCACAGGGAACGGTGGTGGGTAACACCCACCCGGGGTGACTCGCGGGAAAGCGCCACAGAAAACAAACCGCCTTGGGCACGCCCAAGGTAAGGGTGAAACGGCGGTGTAAGAGACCACCGCGCCTCAGGTGACTGAGGTGGCACGGCAAGCCCCACCGGGAGCAAGGTCATACAGTGCACGCAGGCGTCCCGCTTAGTGCACGGGTGGACTGCTAGAGCCATGCGGCAACGTATGGCGTAGATGGATGGTCGCCACCGCTCAAGCGGTACAGAACCCGGCGTATCGGCCAGCTCATTCGCCTGATTCATTCTCTGATGTCAGCCTGTCACGCTGGTCGGCCGTACGGTTGACGTGGTGGAGTGCTTCCTTGCGAGAAAACCCGAGTTCATCGATCATCGTGCGGAGATAGGCTTCGGCCGCTTGTCTAGCGCTCGTTTCCCTCGGGCCGAGACGCCCATCTACGTAGGTTCCGCGCCTGCCGTGAGTGCTGAGCACGCCACGTTCTTCCAGATACTGATAGGTGCGAGCAACTGTGCCCGGGGCGATGCCGAGATCGCCAGCTAGCCTGCGAACCGGAGGCAAACGATCACCGCGCTGCAAATCGCCGTGGTCAATATCGCTGAGGATGCCCGTGATGAGCTGTTCATAGACGGGAATCGGGCTGGACGGATCTACGGTGATCATCGGGTTGTCTCTTGGCGCGCGGGCCAGTGAGGCGAGAAGCCTCTGAGTAGTGAGCGTGTCCGTCATGGCCAGCGCAGCGATGAAGCCGTACATGGATATGGCTAGTCCGAGAAACAGCGCTGCAAACACACGGCTCCCGCGTGTGGAGTAATCGCGAGGATCTGTACGGCGTAAACGGGCGACCATACTGGTGCTGCTAGATGTTGCCATGTATTGCTTGAAGGACCACCCTGTGTTCACCAAAGCTACGGCGAACTGAACTGCTGCGATGGCAAATACGACGAAGGTCGTCTGGTCATTAACAAGTATGTAGTACTCAGGGACGTCGCCGATGGTCAGTGATGCCGCCGTGATGGCAGCAACAGAAATTATGACGGTCATCATAACGATCAGCCTGTCGCGCCGGACGAGAGTCTGCGTAAAACTATGGACCTCTTGCCCTGTCACGCTGTGAACTAGGAAGCCTTGGCTGCGTTCTTGACCTTTTCCTTGGCTTTTTTCTTGGCTGCGCGGATTTCTTTGCGGGCCTTCTTGATGCGCTTCTTGGTGCCGCGATCCAGAGTGAATTCTCCTGCGGCTTCGGCGGCGAGCAGCGCGGAGCCGACGATGCCAGCAGTGTTTTGTAGCTCAGCGGGAATGATCGGTGCTCGGGTTTCGATGAGAGGCAGGAACTTCTTGGATTTCTTGGAGATTCCGCCGCCCACGATGAACACTTCGGGGGAGAAGAGCATCTCCATGTGGGAGAAGTAGCGCTGAAGGCGCTTGGCCCACTCTTCCCATCCGAGGTTATCGCGCTCAAAGACTCCCGAGGAGGCGTAGCTTTCAGCATCGCGCCCATCCAGCTCCACGTGCCCGAGTTCGGTGTTGGGGACCAACACCCCATCCATGACGAGGACGGAGCCGATACCGGTTCCGAGCGTCAGCACCATGACCAGTCCATCCCTGCCTGCGGCGGCGCCGTAGTGCACTTCCGCGTAACCGGCGGCGTCTGCATCGTTGACCACGCGTACAGGCCGGTCCAGATGCTTCGTGAAGAGATCCTCAACATTCAGTCCCTTCCACGAAGGGTCTAAGTTGGCGATCATGGGAGCTACGCCGTGGATAATCGGCGCGGGAAAATCGATGCCGATGGGAACCGAGCTAGGGACCTCAAAGTGAGCAACCAGCTCCGCGACCGTATCGGCAACGGCTTCCGGGGTTGCTGGCTGGGGAGTGGGGATCCGGTAACGGTCCGTCGCGAACTCCCCGGTTTGCAAATCGACGTAGGCACCCTTAATGCCGGAGCCGCCAATATCAATTCCGAATCCACGATGCTTCGTCATGCTGGTTCCTTTACGTTTCTACAGGTGTGGCGCCAGATCCACATCGGTGGGAAGTGTCAGGATCTCCGCACCGTCTTTGGTTACCACGAGAGTGTGTTCCCATTGTGCCGTACGGGACCGATCCTTGGTGACAACAGTCCAATCATCGTCCCATTGCTCCCACGCAATATCGCCGAGCGTTAGCATCGGTTCGATAGTGAACACCATCCCTGGCTCGATCACGGTTGCATAGTTGGGAGCCGCATCGTAGTGAGGAACAATCAGGCCAGAATGGAAGGCTTCGCCAACGCCGTGTCCGGTGAAGTCCTCCACAACGCCGTATTCGAACCGCTTCGCATAGGATTCGATCACGCGGCCGATCACGTTAATCTGGCGCCCGGGCTTGACAGCCTTGATACCGCGCATCATCGCATTCTTGGTCCGTTCGGCAAGTAACCGCGATTCCTCATCAACATCGCCCACCATGAACATGGCGTTGGTATCCCCGTGCACACCGTCCTTGTAGGCGGTCACGTCAAGATTGATGAAGTCTCCTTCGTGCACAACGGTAGAATCCGGGATTCCGTGGCAGATAACTTCGTTGATGGATGTGCAGATGGACTTGGGGAACTCCATGTAATCCAAGCAGGACGGGTAGGCGCCATGATCGCACATGTACTCATGAGCGATTCGGTCAAGCTCATCGGTCGTAACGCCCGGCTTGATAGCAGCGCCGGCAGCGTACATGGCATCCGCGGCGATGCGTCCCGCGATACGGATCTTTTCGATCGTCTCCTCGTTCTTGACGTCCGATGCCGTGACAACTTCGGGGCCATCGTGAAACAGATATTCGGGACGAGCGATCGATCGGGGTACCTCACGCTTGTGAGAGAGCTTTCCGGGAACAAGAGTGCCACGTGGGGCGCGATCAGCCAACAACATAGCTGACATTCTAGGTTGCTCACGTTCCACGGCGAAACGGAACAAGAGGAATGAGGCGGAGTGAACTGTCGCGAATCGTGCCGGGCTGTACTGTGAACGTATGGGGACCGAGTATTACTTCAATACACGCACCGGTAGCGTTGAGAAGGGGAAGAAGTCAGGCTGGCAGGACCGGATGGGCCCGTATGTCAGCCCTGAAGAAGCGTTGCGCGCCTACAAGATTGCGCGCGAGCGCACGAAGAGGGCCGACGACGACGAGGCGGCATGGAAGGAAGCGTGGCAGGACCCGGATGAGGATTCCTAGAACGAGTGGGAATCGTCCGGGAACTGGCGTGCTTTGACTGACTCTGCGTAGGAGGCGGCTGCATCTTGCAAGGCGGCACCAACGGCGCCAAACTTGCGCGAGAAGGAGGGCGCCCAGTTGGTCATACCCGCCATGTCCGTCCACACGAGTACTTGACCGTCGCAGTGGTAGCCCGCACCTATCCCGATAGTGGGAATGTGGAGGATCTTCGTGATCTTTTCCGCGAGGTGCTGCGGCACCATTTCAAGAACGACGCACGATGCACCGCCATCTTGAACGGCAACCGCATCGTCAATCAGGGCCGTTTCCGCATCGTCCCCGCGTCCTTGAACGCGCGGGCCTCCCAACCGGTGTTCGGATTGGGGAGTAAATCCGATGTGACCAACCACAGGAATGCCCGCCCCTGTGATCGCTTCGATGGTCTCCTTTTGGCGAACGCCACCCTCGAGCTTCACAGCGTGGGCGCCAGCCTTGATCAGCTTGACCGACGAGGAGACGGCGTCGGATGGCGAGGCTTCGTAGGAGCCGAAAGGGAGATCAGCAACGATGAAGGCACGCTGGGTTCCACGGCTCACGGCCCCCGTGGCCATAACCATCTCGTCAAGAGACACCTTGATCGTGGATCCATACCCAAGGAGAGTATTGCCGAACGAATCGCCAACTAGGAGCATATCGATCGCTGCCGCATCGAAGATGCGTGCTGTTATGGCGTCATAACAGGTGAGCATGGTGATTGGTTCGTGCCGCTCCTTCATACCGGCAAGGTGATGCAGGCGGACTCTTGATGGTGTATGTGGGGCGGACATCGTTCTCCTTCGTCACGTTGTCACCATCTTAAGCCCGTGTTGCAGTTATGCTAAAAACAGTAATTCTGAACGTGAACGGTGGCGGGAGCAAGATGAGCGAGATCATTGGCTACTTCGCTGTCACGGAGGCGGAGTTTTGGGTGGGCATCACGCTCCTCGCATGCGCGATTGGGCTGCTCTTGTTGGCGGTCCGCCCAGAATCGGAATATGCCGATCTGCCCCGCGGGGAGTTTCCTCGGCCGGGAGAGCATCATCCAACCCGGCACGTGAGTGGTGGCGAGCCGCCGATGCGCTCCACACCCCCTCAGATGAGGCCGCAGGAGGCCGCGATCATCATGAGAGAAGCCTTCCGCAACGATGTTGTTGTATCTGCCCTCTTGGATTTGGCTGTGCGAGGCTTCATCGAACTGGTGGAATACCGCTATCTGCCCAAGGCCACGCCGGCAGTGATCATCGTGCTGTTGCGCGGGCCGGACCACACGTGCAATCCCGATGAGCGTTCCCTCTTGGATCTGCTGGCGGTTCCTGGACGAGCAGAGAACCCGCCGTACGCCAAATCGCATCCGTTTGATGACAGGCGCTTTCGAGCGGTTCTTGAAGATCTGGGGTTGCCTCCAGTTGGCGTGCCAACCGCGCGGCTTTCCGGGCTACGCCGCTCGATGGGTGAACGTGTTGTGAGCGCAGTGGCCAATCGGGTCAGCGCTGATTTCCGCTGGATTCGTTCAGGCAGGGAAAGCTTGGCCTCTGCTGGAGTAGTGGAGTTGCTGGGTGGATGTGCCGCCGCAGTTCTCACAACCATCCTCGTGTTGGCGGGTTCCTTGCGTCCGTTCTGGTTGATCGTATCGGTGCTTCTCATGGTGGTGGGGGCGGCAACGATCATGGGTGCCTCGGTTCGTACGACAGATGGATCTGTGGCGCGCGATCAGGCCCGTGGCTTCCGGCGTTTTCTTGTTGAGCCGCCCATGGGCACGCCCGTGGAGGAACTAGCCAGCTACAGTGCCTGGGCCGTTGCACTCGATTGCGTCCATGAATGGGTGCAGAGCCTAGAGCGCCTGAGCGTGGTTCAAGAGGTCAATGTGGCCGAAACGGTTTCGGGCTTGGTGCGTACTTCCGAGCCTATGACTGGGTGGGAGGAAGTGGGAGATTTCATTACGCTGATCATTTCTCGCATTCACGCGGACCCGGAATGCGATGACGTCAAATCGCCAACGGCTTTTCTCAGCTGGCGCGAGCTACAGGTTGAGTAGTATGAACCAGAGGACTTAAGGAGCGCTGTGGATCGTCAAGAGGAATATGTACTACGCACCATCGAGGAAAAGGGTGTTCGGTTTGTCCGGCTCTGGTTCACAGACGTCGTAGGGAAACTGAAATCGGTGGCGATTGCTCCGGCGGAACTGGAGAAGGCTTTCGAAGAGGGCATCGGATTCGATGGTTCCTCGATTCAGGGCCTGACCCGAGTTTATGAATCCGATATGTCCGCGCGCCCGGACGCATCAACCTTCCAACTCTTGCCATGGCGTGGTACTAGCCATCCGGTGGCCCGCATGTTTTGCAACATCACCACTCGCGATGATGAGCCAGCGCGTACAGATCCCCGGAACATCTTGAAGCGGGCCCTGGAATCAGCGGCCGATATGGGCTTCACGTGCTATGTCCATCCCGAGGTGGAGTTCTACCTGTTCCAGCAGGAGACAGATTCCGAAAAGATCCCGGTACCCATCGATTCTGCGTCCTACTTCGATCACGTCACTCGCTCCACCGCTCACGATTTCCGCCGCGATGCCATCTTGAACCTCGAAGAAATGGGTATATCGGTGGAGTTTTCTCATCACGAGGCGGGCCCGGGGCAGAACGAAATCGATCTGCACTACTCCGATGCGCTGTCCATGGCCGATAATCTCATGACGTTCAAGGCCGTGATCGAAGAGGTGGCCGTGCGCCAAGGTGTTCAAGCCTCCTTCATGCCAAAGCCTTTGGTCAATGTGCCTGGATCGGGCATGCACACTCACATTTCGTTGTTCGAGGGTGAACACAACGCCTTCGCGGATCCGACAGATCCTGATGGCCTGTCCAAAACCGGCCGCCAGTTCCTTGCCGGTCTGATCCGCCATGCCCCAGAAATCACGGCCGTGACGAACCAGCACGTGAACTCCTACAAGCGGCTGTGGGGTGGGGATGAGGCACCGTCTTACGTTTCGTGGGGGCCAAACAATCGATCCGCGCTGATCCGCGTACCGTATTACAAGCCGGACAAGCCTCAATCGGCTCGGCTCGAATACCGCGCGATCGATTCAGCGGCCAACCCCTATCTGGCCTTTGCGGCGATGATTCGTGCTGGGCTGGCCGGGATTGCCGGCGAATACGAACCCCCCGAGCAGGCAGATACCGATGTGGCGCTCATGAGTGCCATGGAGCGGCAGATTCTCGGTATCGAAGCACTTCCCGATTCTTTGAGTCAAGCGCTTGGATGCATGCGGGATTCCGAGCTGATGGCAGAAGCGCTGGGCGAAGATTGTTTCGCCTACTTCCTCAGGGAAAAGAAGCACGAGTGGCGCGAGTACAGCATGCAGATTACAACCGAGGAGCGCCGCCGCTTCCTAGCAACCTTTTAGGAGGACGTGGCGATGCGTGAACAGAGCTATACCAGTCAGCTTCGGAAAGCGGGTTTTGTGGACCCGGTGCGGTGCGCTGATCTGCTGGATGATCCGGCCATCACATCGCTGAATATCAACCAATATCTGAGCGATTTTCAGACCGTTGCAGATCCGGATCAGTGCCTTCTTGCACTGATCCGGTTGGCCGAATCCTGTGCGAGCAACTCGATGAGCGCCGATATCGGTTCGCTCATCAAGGACACTCGCTCACGGCGCGAGATATTCGCTATCCTCGGCATGTCCACCATGCTTGGGGACTTTCTCATCTCCCACCCACAGGAGATAAGCCGAGTACTGAACGTCAGGCAGCGGGGGAGAACGGGCATCCCCACCAGCTCACGCAAAGCAGAACGCGCCAGCGCACTTAAGGCTGTAGGTGCCGATCCAGACGCTCGATTCCCGGTGGCCAACCACGATGATGCTGTCAACGCGTTGCGAGTTCACTACTTCAGCCGAATAGCGCACGTGGCCGTGGCAGATCTGACGTGTCCAGATCCGCTGGCCGCCATGCCCGATGTATCAGCCCGTATCACGGATATCGTGGGTGGGGCACTCGAAGCTGGCTTGGCCTTTGCCCGCAGCGAGGTTGAGGGCAGCGAGCATGTGGGTCTCACCGTGATCGCGATGGGTAAGACGGGCGCTCGCGAACTGAACTACGTGTCCGACGTTGATGTGGTGTACGTTGCCTGCCCCGCGGATGATTCGGTGGACGAGAGCGAAAGCATTGCCATCGCCACGAAGCTTGCGGCCAAGCTTGGCCAAGCTGTCTCCGCCGCGGCGGGAGAGCAGGCCCTGTGGATACTGGATGCCAATCTGCGCCCCGAAGGCAAGGATGGCCCTCTGGTGCGTACCTTGGAGTCTCATGTCGCCTATTACAAGCGGTGGGCGAAGGGCTGGGAGTTTCAGGCACTGCTCAAGGCGCGCCCGATCGCTGGCGATATGGATCTGGGTGATCGGTACATCTCTGCCCTGTGGCCGGAGGTTTGGGAGGCGGCATCGCGTGAGCATTTCGTTGAGGATTCGCGTGCCATGCGCAGGCGCGTGGAAGCCCACGTTCCTCAGCGCGAAGCAGGCCGCCAGCTCAAGCTAGGAAAGGGAGGGCTGCGAGATATCGAGTTCACGGTCCAGCTTCTCCAGCTAGTGCACGGGCGTTCGGATGAAACACTGAGAACCAGATCCACGATCGAATCGATCGCTGCCTTGCGCGACGGGGGATACATTGCCCGGAAGGACGCGGATCTGCTGGATCACGATTACCGGCTCTTGCGCACCCTCGAACACCGTATTCAGCTCCAGCGGCTGCGCCGTTCACACTTAGTACCCAGCGGCGAGGCGGAGCTGAGGCGCGTTGCCCGTTCGATGAATTGCGCTGGGATTGCCAGTGGACCGGATCTGGACAAGGCGTGGCAGCGTACCCGTTCCGAAGTGCGCCGCCTTCACGAAGCGATCTACTACAGGCCTCTGTTGCCAGCAGCTGCCAAGCTTTCCCCGGACGATATTTCGTTGGATAACCATGCGGCGCAAGCGCGCCTAGCCTCGATGGGCTATCTGGATCCCGCGGGGGCCATCAATCACATTACGGCCCTGACAGCGGGCGTTTCGCGTACAGCTGCCATTCAACGCCAGCTCTTGCCTGTCATGCTGGGGTGGTTCGCGCTGGGGACGGAGCCGGACGCTGGACTCCTTGCTTTCCGTGTGCTGTCCGAAAAGATGGGGCGCACATCGTGGTACCTACGCACGCTGCGGGACGGGGGAGCGGCGGCAGAACGCTTGTGCCTGATCTTTGCCTCCTCGCGCTACCTTGCCCAGAGTGTTCCGGATCTGCCGGAATCCGTGAGCTGGTTGGTGGATAAGAAGAATTTGCAGCCGCGTACGCGTGAGGAGCTGGACGCGGAACTGGAATCGATGGTCACCCGCAGAAAGTCTCCTCAGGATATAGCGAACGCTGGGCGCTACCTTCGCCGCCGCGAACTCTTGCGTACAGCAATGGGTCAGGTGCTCGGAGTGGTGGATCCGGTGGCGTCGCGTGCGGCCGTGTCGAGGGCAGCCGAGATCGCTATTTCTGCTGGCCTTCACGGCGCCGTCATCGCGGCCTGCGATGAGGAAGGCGCCCAAGGCCCGCTTTCGCGCTACGCCGTGATCGCGATGGGCCGGCTTGGCGGAGCAGAGATGGGCTATGCCTCCGATGCCGATGTCATCTTCCTCCATGATCCGTTGCCAGGGGCTCGTGAGGAAGAAGCCCAACGCCTTGCCGTGGAGGTGGCATCGCAGCTCTCCCGCCTCCTCGGAGGCCTGAGCAGCGAACCGCAGATCCCCGTGGATTACGATTTACGGCCCGAGGGCCGCAGCGGCCGATTGACACGGACGTTGGCCGCTCATGGCGAGTACTACGCGCGCTGGGCCGAACCCTGGGAGTATCAGGCGCTTCTACGGGCGCGCCCGATCGCGGGAGATGTGGATCTTGGCGGTGAGTTTATCGCGCTGATTGATCCCTACCGGTATCCGGCGGCCGGGCTTGACGCTGCGAAGATTCGCGAGATTCAACGCATTAAGGCACGCGTGGAAACGGAACGGATTCCACGCGGAGTCTCCCCACAGCGCCACTTGAAGCTGGGCCGGGGCGGGCTATCGGATGTGGAATGGACGGCGCAGCTCCTGCAATTGCAGTACGCGGGGGCGAACCAGGCACTTCGGGTCACCTCCACCCTTGACACCCTCAAGGCATGCGAGCAAGCGAACATCTTGACCCCTGAGCAGGCGGAACATCTCAGTGAGTCATGGAATCTCGCATCGTTGCTGCGGGACATGAACTTTATCGGCACGGGGCGTTCTCAGGGGACGAAGATCGATGTGTTGCCGCACGATCTGAAGGACCTGGGGGTTGTGGCGGCACTCGCTGGCCATGATCCGTCCCAGCGCTTCGATGTAGAAGAAGAGTATCTGCGGGCTGCCCGCCGCGCGCGGGCCGTGGTGGAAACCGTCTTTTATGCCCGTCCTACCAAGGAGTGATCGTGAGGCTTCGTCTGATTCGCCACGGCCAAACACCGAACAACGTGGCCCATGTGCTGGACACTGCAAAGCCGGGGGCCTTGCTGACCGATCTGGGCACCGAGCAAGCCAGAAGCCTGCCCAAGCGGCTGGAGGACGTTCCCATCGATTCTCTGTACGTCTCCACGTTGACTCGCACCCAACTGACGGCCGCGCCCCTAGCTGCGGCCAGAAATCTGGAACCCACCATCCGCGAGGGAATCCGGGAGATTCAAGCGGGAACCCTTGAAGGGGGATCCACAAACGAGGCATACAACGCCTACTTCGGCACGCTTGTGGCGTGGTTCGAGGGCGATCTGAGCCGCCCAATCGGAGGCGGCGAAACCGGATCTGAGGTGATCGAACGCTTCGAATCTGTTGTGCAGGAAGCCGAAGAATCCGGTGCAGATTCGGTAGCATTCGTGTCCCACGGAGGGATGATCGCCACGTGGGCGGGCATACGCGCGGCAGGCATTCATCCTGAATTCGTGCTTGCCCACCACCCAGAGAATACGGGGATTGTGGAGCTAGAAGGCTCACTAACCGATGGCTACCGGGTGCTCACGTGGATGGGAAAGCAACCGGAACTCCCGACAACCAGCGCCTAGAGAACCTTGGCGAGGAAGTCCCGCGTGCGATCACTCGATGGATGATCGAACACATCGGTGGGCTTACCTTGCTCCACGATGTATCCCTCGTCCATGAACACCACGTGATCCGCCACCTCGCGTGCAAAGCCCATCTCGTGAGTCACCACCATCATGGTCATCCCTGACTGGGCAAGATCTTTCATCACGGCCAGTACTTCGCCCACAAGCTCGGGGTCCAGAGCGGATGTGGGCTCGTCAAACAGCATGACGTCCGGTTCCATCGCCAGCGCGCGTGCAATGGCCACGCGCTGTTGTTGGCCGCCAGAGAGCTGGGCAGGGTAGTGTTCGGCGCGATCTGAGAGTCCGACCCGTTCGAGGAGTTCCTTAGCCTTGGCTGCGGCCTCCTTCTTGGATATTCCCTTGACCTGAACGGGGGCTTCCATGACATTACCGAGCGCCGTCATGTGGGGGAACAAGTTGAAGCGTTGGAACACCATCCCGATGTTCGTCCGCTGAGCGGCAAGCTGCTTGGTTGTCAGTTCGTGGAGCGTGCCCGAGGAGTCCCGGTGGAAACCCATGAGCTGACCGTCAACCGTAATAGCCCCGGCTTGGATTTCTTCGAGCACGTTGACGCACCGAAGGAGAGTGGACTTACCAGAACCTGAGGGCCCGAGGATCGCGCACACCTCACCTTGGCCCACACTCAGGGACGTCCCCTTGAGGACGTGGAGGTCTCCGAAGAACTTATGTACGTTGTCAATCTCAACCATTGCCATGGCTACGGCGTCCATTCTGAGGTGTTGTTGGGCGGTGTGGTTTGGGCTGCGTTGATCGCCTCTTGGCGCGTTGAACGCTGACGCACACCCGCACGCCTGCCAAGCTTCCGCTCAGATTGAGTGCCCTTACCGTAGTACCGCTCCAGTTGCGCCTGCCCCACCATGAGAATAGAGGTGATCACCAGATACCAGATGGCCGCCACCACAAGGTAGGGGATCTGGAGCAGGCTGTGCGTTCCCATATCGTTTGTCACACGGGTGAGTTCAAGCGTGAACGGCACGGCTGTGACCAAAGAGGTTGTTTTCAGCATGGAGATGGTCTCGTTGCCCGTTGGTGGCACGATCACCCGCATGGCCTGTGGAATAACGATGCGCTGGAGAATCTTACGCTCGTTCATGCCAACGGCTCGCGCCGCCTCCTCCTGACCAACGTCCACCGAATTCAACCCGCTTCGGACGATCTCTGAAAGGTAGGCGGCCTCGTTGAGCCCGAGGCCCAGCATCGCAGCCACGCCTGCCGTGATGACATCGTAGGTGCGGAATTCGAAGAACTCCGGGCCGAATGGGATGCCGAGGGACATGCGCGGGTACAGGACGCCGATGAGCCCCCAGAAGATCAGCTGCGTGTAAATCGGCGTTCCACGAAAGAACCAGATATAGGCCATGGAAACCCATCGCAGGATGGGATTCTCGGAGCGGCGCATGATCGCGAGCGTCACGGCCAGAGCGATGCCGATCACCATGGATACCACGGTCAAGAGCAACGTCCACCCGATCGCCTTGAAGATCTCTGGGCGGAACAGCGTGGCAAGCACAATGTCCCAGTGGAAGTTCTGGTTGGTGATGAGCCCGTTGGCCATCATCGCGGCAAGCACGGCAACAACAGCAGCCGAAACCCACCTGCCCCAGTGTTTAACCGGCTTTGCTTTGATCAGCTCCGGGATATCTGAGGATGTAGGGGAACTCATGTCACTCCACAGGGTTAATGACGGCTTCGGTGGAGACACCATCGGTGATGCCCCACTCGGCGAAGATATCATCGAGTGTGCCATCGTCCATGAGCGCCTGAACAGCGGCCTGGGTTGCCTCGGTCATCTCATCATCGGACTTGGCGGTCACGATTCCCATGGGAGTCTCGCCAGTAACGTCACCAACTTGCTCAAGCTGACCGGAGGTCTGAGCAATCGCGTAATCGGTCACTGAAGAATCGGAGTACAGGGCTACGACCTTGCCACCCACCAGAGCAGTTGTTGCGGCGGAGTGCTGATCGTAACGCTGAATGTCCGGAGCCTCATCGCACGCCTGAGCGGCTTCTGCCAGCTCCTCATCTTGGACGGTGCCCTGCTGGACGCCAACGGACTTACCGCAGAAATCGTCCGGATCAAAGCCCTCGGGATTACCTGCCTGAACAGCCCATGACGATCCCACGGTGAAGTATTCGATCATGTTGAAGTTCTCTTGGCGCTCCGGGTTAATGGAGATGTTGGCGATGCCCAGTTCGTACTTCTCTGGAATCCCCGGGAGGATCGATGCGAACTCGGCGTTCTGCAGATCCAAATCCAGCCCCATCGTGGCAGAAAGTGCCTTCATGAGGTCCACGTCGTAGCCGACAGGCGTTTTCCCGTCCTCGGCGTAGAACTCGGCCGGGGCGTAGTAGATGTTGCTTCCTACGGTCAGCTTGCCATCGGAGGCCACGGACTCAGGAACCAATGCGGAAACATCGGGGTTCTCTTCGATTGATGAGACGTCGAAGCCGGGCGTTTCAGATCCAGCCCCCGCCGGATCATCGGCCCCCGAATCCGAATCACCCCCGCACGCGGCGAGTGTGAGCATGAGAGCGGCGGCCAAAGCCGGAACGGCGGTCAGTGTGCGGCGCATGGGTTCTCCTTTGTGAGACAAACGGGTGAAAACGAAGCACGTCTTCTGCGATTAGCATACTCGTTCTTGCATAACTATGCACAACGCTGTATATGTGAGCTAAGTGACGAGGGGCCCGCCGTCGTCGTCAAAAAACAAACCAACGTGAACCCCAATAAGCAACGAGGGGCACGAACCACCCGGCCCGTGCCCCCCATCGTTACGTCAGCTTAAATGTCGTAGTACAACGCGAACTCATAGGGATGAGGACGCTGGCGAAGAGGAGCGATTTCCTTCTCCGTCTTGTAATCGATCCAGGTCTCGATGAGATCCTCGGTGAACACGTCACCTTCGGTCAGGTAATCGTGATCTGCGGCAAGAGCCTCCAGAGCGGCCTCAAAGGACTCGGGGAGCTGATCGATGAGCTCATGCTCCTCGGGAGGAAGCTCGTAGAGGTCCTTATCGATCGGATCAGCAGGCTCGATCCGGTTCTTGATGCCATCCAAGCCCGCCATGAGCATGGCGGAGAACGCCAAGTAGGGGTTCGCCGAAGGATCGGGCACGCGGAATTCGATGCGCTTGGCCTTCGGCGAAGAACCGGAGGTTGGGATGCGGATACACGCACTGCGGTTACGAGCCGAGTACACGAGGTTCACGGGGGCCTCGAAGCCCGGAACCAAGCGGTGGAAGGAGTTAATCGAGGGGTTGGTGAATGCCAGAAGCGAGGGGGCGTGCTTGAGCAGGCCGCCAATGTACCAGCGGGCAAGATCGGACAGGCCGCCGTAGCCCTTCTCATCGGCGAACAGTGGCTGGCCGTCCTTCCACAACGACTGATGGCAGTGCATGCCGGAGCCGTTATCTCCGAACAGGGGCTTGGGCATGAACGTGACCGTCTTGCCTTCCTCCCACGCCGTGTTCTTGATGATGTACTTGAACTTCATCATGTCGTCAGCTGCGGACTGGAGGGTGTCAAACGTGTAGTTGATCTCCTGCTGGCCGCCGGTGCCCACTTCGTGATGAGCGCGCTCCACGACAAGCCCGACCTCTTCGAGGTGGTTGCACATCTCGTTGCGCAGTTCGGTGTAGTGATCATTTGGGGAAACGGGGAAGTAGCCGCCCTTGATGCGGGTCTTGTATCCGAGGTTGCCGCCTTCGGTTTCCTCGCCGGTGTTCCACCAGCCCTCTTCGGAATCCAACTTGTAGAAGGACTGACGAACATCCTCGCCAAAGCGGACATCGTCGAAGATGTAGAACTCGGCCTCAGCGCCGAAGAACACGGTGTCCGCGATGCCGGTGGAGCGCAGGTAATCCTCAGCCTTGGCCGCAATGTTGCGCGGATCGCGGGAGAACACTTCCTCCGTGAACGGATCCACGATGGAGAAGTTCATGACAAGGGTTTTGTCCTTGCGGAATGGATCAATGAAAGCGCTGGAAACGTCGGGTACCAGCTTCATATCCGATTCGTGGATTGCGGTGAAGCCGCGGATGGACGAACCGTCAAACATCAGACCGTCAGTGAAAACGTCATCCTTAAACGCAATGACGGGAATGGTGAAGTGCTGCATGATACCGGGCAAATCGCAGAAGCGAACGTCAATGAACTTGACCCCCTGCTCCTTTGTGTAGGCAATTGCCTCTTCGGCGCTCGAGAACATAATCGCTCCTTAGTTGTTCGCGGGAATTCGCGTTCTAGGCCAGAATAATCGATGAGAATTAATCTAGCGTCACTGTAATGTTTCCAACATGTTACAAGCCGTGTGTTCTAGGTAATAAAAATGGGAGCCACGCGGGCCCCCATTTCTCCTTACTTGCCGCGCATAGCCCGGCGGTTCGGGCGCGCGTTCATCGGGTCGATTCCCTTGGGAATCCCCAACGAATTCTTATTCAGCGCCTCAAGGCGGTAACCCAGCGCCGCCACCTCTTGCGCCGTGATCTGCTTCTTGAGCTTCTTGATCTTCTTCTCAAGTTGCTCAAGGCTCACCTGGCCGTCTTGTTCGCCCAGCATGATCTCGTGGATGGGGGCTGAGGGGGCAACGCGCTTGATCGCCTTGCGCTCGTCAGTCAGCAGGCGGCCAGCTCGGCTCTTCGTTCCCTCGCTCACCAGCACAACGCCGGGGCGCCCGAGCGCGCGGAATACCATTTCTTGGCTCCGTGGGTTAACCCGCACGGGCTCAGTTTTGACGTTCCAGCCACGGCCCAAGTTGTCCAGAACCGCGGAGGCGGCGCCCGGCATCCCCTTGAGCTGCGAATAGCTGGCCTTACGAACCAAGCGCAGGAGCAGGAACATCGGGAAGGTCATCGCGAATACGACGCCAAGAAGCATCCACTGGAGCCAGCTTCCCGTCACGATTGCCGGGATCAGGCCGATGGCCAGACCAATGGCGAAGGCACCCAGAAGGCCCCACGGGAGCCACGAAAAAGTGCGCTTGGTGATGCGGTAGGCATCGCCCAAATAATTCCACCAGTGCTTCTTCTTCTGGCCCGGTGCCTTCTTTTCTCTTGCCATGACCGCCCTCGTCCAACCTTTCAACGTTCTAACTGACCTGAGTCTAGTTGATAGGCGACGCTCCGCCCAAAGACGGAGGGCCTGTGGATAACTTCTGCAAGGCAGGCGTCCCTGTGGTGGGCTTGGGGCGAGGTGATGGACATGCGATACGTGGCGGCAGGATGCGCTTTTGGGGTGGGACTGGCGTTCGCCGTGATCATTGGGTTGCCAGGGGCGGACCACGCGGAGAAACCGGCACCCATCGCCACACGTGCCGAAACCGCACCCGGTCCGTGCGATGGCGATATTGCGTGGGAGGTATCCGAACTTGTTGAGGCCCGCGACGTGGCGCTGCGTGAATCGGACGCGCCGGGCCTTCTCGCGTTGAGCGGTGAGGGAAGCAAGGCCCGCGCGGATGATGAGGAGCTGCTGGCTTCCATGGCAGGCTATGAGATCCTCACGTTAAGCACGCGTGTGGATGCCGTGACCGTTGTGAGCTGTGAGGACAGCGTTCCGGCCGCGCGGCTTGAAGTATGGACCACTCAGGAGATTCTGGAGATTCAGGGCGAGGAGCCCGTGGGGGAGTTACCCTCGCGTTGTGCCCAGTGGGACGTGGCCGGGATTCCGTGGAGAGTGGAGGCCGTGAGTGAGTGCGTGGGGGATTGACGACGACGAAGGCCGGGGCGCGGTGTCCGCACCCCGGCCTTTGAAGGCTCAGTGGCTAACTGCTAGATACCGAGATCGCTCTCAAAATCGCCCGATTCAAGGCGGCGCTTGAGATCGGAGAGGTAGCGGCCAGCATCTGCACCGTCAACCAAGCGGTGATCGTAGCTCAGGGCCAAGTAGACCATCGAGCGCAGGCCAATCACTTCGTTGCCATCTGCATCCTTGATCACTGCCGGACGCTTGACGATAGTGCCAATACCCAGAATTGCAACCTCAGGCTGGTTGATGATCGGAGTATCGAACAGGGCCCCAGCGGAACCCGTGTTCGTGATGGTGAACGTGGATCCGGACAGATCGCCGGGAGCGATCGAGCCGTCGCGCACGGCAGCGGCCTTTTCGTTGATGGCCTTGGCGATTCCTGCGATGTTGAGATCGCCGGCGTCCTTGATCACGGGAACCATGAGGCCCTTGGGTGCGTCAACCGCGATGCCCAGATGCTCGTGATCCCAGTAGTGCACCTGCTTGCCATCGATGGAGGCGTTGACCTTCGGATGCGATTTGAGCGTATCCGTGGCTGCCTTGACGAAGAAGGGGAGGAAGGTGAGCTTTGTGCCGGCCTTCTCCTGGAACTCCGCCTTCTTTGCGCCGCGTAGGGCAACGATCTTGGTGACATCCGCTTCGATCACCGTGGTCAGCTGGGCCGAGACCTGCAGGGACTCCACCATGCGCTTGGCAATGACCGTGCGCATGTGCGGCATCTTCTGCGTGGTGCCGCGTAGCTTGGCGGCCTCCGCGGAGGGCTTGGATGGGGCAGCGGCCGGTGCCGGTGCGGCTGGGGCTGGAGCAGCTGCTTCCTTGGCCTTCGCTTCCTCAGCTTCCTTGGCGGCCTTGATGGCATCCTCTACATCCTGACGGCGAATACGCCCACCGACGCCCGTGCCCTTCAGCGAGGACAGATCAACGCTGTTCTCGCGTGCGAGCTTGCGAACGATCGGGGTGACGTAGCCACCGGGCTCGGAGCCCGTCTCCACGGGGGCGGCTGGTGCCGGTGCCGGAGAGGGTGCTGAGGCTGCGGGTGCCGGAGCTGGGCTAGGTGCGGGTGGCGCTGGCGCCTCTGCAGGGGCCTCGGGCTTCGCCGGAGCAGCGGCTGGCGCAGCCTCGTCGCCGATGTAGGCGAGCACAGTGCCAACTTCTACGGTGTCATCTTCCTCAACGAGGATCTTCTGGAGAATTCCAGCGGCTGGTGCCGGGACCTCGGAATCTACCTTATCGGTAGAAACCTCGAGGATTGGCTCATCCTGTTCCACTGCATCGCCCACGGCCTTGAGCCATGTGGTGACGGTGCCTTCGGTCACGGATTCGCCGAGGGCCGGCATCTTGACCTCAATGCCGTCAGAGGATGCGGGTGCATCCGCAGATGGTGCGGAAGCTGCTGGCTCAGCGGGTGCCTCGGGTTCTGCGGGCGCGGCTTCGGGTGCTGGTTCAGCAGAAGCTGAGCTCTGTGCTGAGCCGTCCCCGATGGTGCCAAGCACTGTACCAACGGCAACTTCTTCGTCCTCTTGAACCGCGATTGATTCGAGCACGCCGGAAGCGGGAGCCGGAACCTCGGTGTCCACTTTGTCGGTTGAGACTTCGAGGATTGGCTCATCCTGTTCTACAGCATCGCCAATGCTCTTCAGCCACGTGGTGACCGTACCCTCTGTGACAGATTCACCGAGAGCCGGCATCTTAATGTCTACGGACATGTGTTCTTCCCTCGTCCTAGTTGTGAGTGTGGAGTGGCTTGCCGGCGAGCGCCAGAACGGCCTCACCGATGGATTCGTTCTGGGTGGGGTGAGCGTGGATGAGGCCTTCGAAATCTTCGGGGAATGCTTCCCAAGCCACCATCAGCTCGCCTTCGCCTACCTGTTCACCCATGCGGGCACCAATTGCATGGAAACCAACGATTGGTCCATCCTTCTGGCGCACGAGCTTAACAAACCCTGCTGTTCCGAGCATCTGGGACTTGCCGTTTCCGGCCAAGTTGAACTCCACAGCTTCGATATTGTCCTTGCCGTACTTTTCTTCTGCCTTGTTCTGGTTCAGCCCAACGGAGGCGATTTCCGGATTGCAGAATGTGACGCGTGGGATCGTATTCTCATCAATGACCTTCGGGTTGTGCCCCGCAATTTCTTCTGCCACGAATATTCCTTGGAGGAATCCTCGGTGAGCTAGCTGCAGGCCGGGAACAATGTCACCAACGGCGTACACGCCCTCAACGTTTGTTTGGAGGCGATCATTGGTGAGGACGAATCCTCGATCCATTTCGATACCAGCTTCTTCGTACCCGAGGTTTGCCGTAGCCGGGCCGCGGCCGATGGCCACGAGGAGGTAATCGGCATCGAAGGTCTTGCCATCCTGAGTGTGGACGGTGACGCCATTATCATGCTGATCAACGTGATCGAACATGGTCTTGGTCTTGAACTTAATCCCGCGCTTGCGGAATGCTCGCTCAAGGTTCTTTGATACGGATTCGTCTTCGTTGGGAACCAGATGGGGGAGGCCTTCAATGATGGTGACATCTGCACCGTACGATGCCCAGACAGATGCGAATTCCACGCCGATAACGCCGCCGCCCAGAATCACCGCTGAACCGGGCACCTCCTCCATGTTGAGTGCTTGATCGGAGGTAATGACGCGGCCAGTGATGTCCAACCCGATGGTTTTGGAGTAGGAGCCGGAGGCGAGAATAACGTTCTTTCCGGTGTACCGCGTTCCGTCCACGTCCACAGTGTTCTTATCAACCAAGCGGCCCCAGCCGTTGATGGTATCGACCTTATGGGACTTGATGAGCCCGCTCAGGCCCTTGTACATCCGGTCAACAACGCCAGATTTGTAGCTGTTGAGTGCCTGCATATCGATGCCTTCGAAGGAGCCACGCACTCCAATCGAATCGCTTTCGCGCATCTCATCGGCAACCTCTGCGGCATGAAGCAAAGCCTTCGTTGGTATGCAGCCGCGGTGCAGGCACGTTCCGCCTACCTTGTCACCTTCGATGAGTGCGACCTTCAGTCCGAGCTCTGCTGCACGGATGGAGGCTGCGTATCCGCCACTACCAGCTCCGAGCACCACAATGTCGTATTCCTGGGTCTCAGCCACTTACATCTCCCTCAAGCTAGGAATGGTCCAACCCTTGCAGTTAGTACCTACGTCCCAATTATCCTCTTTTAGGACGGAAAAATCACAGTTGTTTCATTGTGCCGCGGGCAACAGAAGGAAAATACCGTTGCCGGCGAACGCGTTCCTTGCTTGAGAGGTTACCTTCCTGCTGGCGTCAAAGCAGCATATTTGGGAAGTTTCGTGGCCCACGGCGAACGTTTTGTCTGCGATTCATCGCCGATTCCAGATAGCCTTACACCATGGGACTTTTCTCGCGCCGAAAGGGCGGCTCTGCTAGCGGTCAGGATGCTCCGCGCCGTGACCAGAAGGCAGCACGTTCAGCAACGATTGATCACTTTCATCAGTTCGTTTCCTCGCGCACGGGCGTTGAAGGATACTTTGAGCCGGAAACACCGCGCGAACAATCGGCGTTGCTGCTGGTGGCCCGCGATGGTGAATGGACTCGCAGGCGCGTCCCGGATCTGAAGACGGCTGTTGATCTCACCGGAAAAATGGAGATCCCGCTGTATGAAGTGGTGAAGACCGGATACCCGGATTCCATGCGTCAATGGAATGAGCAGAAGCGTAGGGAAGATCGCCGGCGGGGGCGTCAGAATTGAGTGACGAACAGCCATTAGCCGATGATCGGACCTCTACCCACGGATGGCCGTGGGTTTTGCTGTGCCTGTTGGCCGTGGGCGCCGTCCTGTTCACGTGGCGGGGGATTGTGGCGTCCACTCAGGAATTTGTTGATGGCGATATTCCGGCGGCCGTCCTGACTCTTGTTGCCGATGTGTCGTGGCTTGCCGGAGCAATCGGCTTGCTCCACAACGGGCGGAAAATGCGCATTGTTGCTGCTCTGACATGGACCATCAATGTGGTGGCTCCCATTTTCCTTCTCTTCATGAGCCATTCCCAGATCGTACCCGTGAGCCCATGGTTTGACGGGGGATCCACATATTTCTACCTACCAACGATCGGCGCTGTTGCAGCGCTCGTGTGGTTGGTGTGGTCCTCACCCTCACACATAGCAACGCGTAACGGAGGATAACGTGCTTTATCAATGGCTCTATCGCCACCTGTTGGTTCACACAGATCCGGAGAAGGCACACGACGGTGCGATGAAGGCAATCGGCGCTTTCGGGCGTTCCCCGTTGGCACGGCCATGCGCCGCCACTGTGGGGTATACGGGTGGTGGCCGTTTCGCGGGTATTCTGGGGCGCCCGGTGCCCGGCAGGCTCGGACTTGCCGCCGGTCAGGATAAGGATGCCGAGGCCGTTCTTGGCACCATCGCTTTGGGCTTCGGCTTCACCGAAGTTGGCACGATTACGCCACTGCCTCAGCCGGGTAATGAGGCGCCACGCCTGTGGCGCGTACCGGAGGAGAGCGCTTTCCGCAATCGGATGGGATTCAACAACCAGGGGGCCGATGCAGCCGCGGCGGAACTGGCAAGGCTCCGCTCCACGAAACGGGGGCGTTCGGCCATCGTTGGCGTGAACATCGGGAAGAACAAGTGGACAACGGCGGAAGATGCCGCCGCCGATTACGCTGTGTGCGCCACGAAATTGGCGAGGTATGCCGATTACTTGGTGATTAATGTGTCCTCACCGAACACGCCGGGCTTGCGCGATCTGCAAGCGGTCAGCTCGCTGAAGGAGATTGCCAGAGCCACACGAGAGGCTGCGCTGCGCGCTGGCGAACGCCACGTTCCCGTTCTCATCAAAATCGCCCCTGACCTTGCCCATGATGATGTTGCAGCGGTGGCTGACATGGTGGGCGAAGAGGAACTGGACGGCATTGTCGCATCCAACACCACGATTGCCCACACCTACGGCGAAGGCGGGCTTTCCGGCGCGCCGCTCCTTGATAGGGCAACGGAAACTGTTGCCTATCTGAGGTCTGTTTTGGGACCAGACAAGATCATCATTGGTGTGGGCGGCATCTTCAACGCAAACGACGCCCACCGAATGGTGAGCGCCGGAGCGGATCTGGTTGAGGTACTCACGGGATTCATCTACGAAGGCCCGTTCATGCCAGGAAAGGTGAACCGAGCACTCGCGCGCACGGCCGGATGATTATTTACTCTTCTTCTGAGCGCGGTGTGCCTTGCGAGCGGGCTTCAGCAGCGTTGGGGAGCCGCCCTCGGGGTATTCGCCCCGCTTGACCATCGGGACGGGCAAGCGCCAACGCCGCAGGTAGAACGTGCGGGTAAACATCTGCCACGTGAAGCGCGGGGGAACGCTATCGGCGCCGAACTTGTATTCGCTCAGTAGGCGGGCGTTGCGAGTTGCCCACGCCGAATCGACAATCATGAGAATAAAGAGGGCGTAGATCGCGATAGTCACGATAATGAAAAGCTCAGGGTTGAAGCCCTGAAGCACGATCGTGACCAGAAGGACGAGCGCTAACGGCATGAAACCCAGTCCGATACCCGAACGGGCATCGAGGTAATCGCGTGCGAATCTGCGAACCGGCCCTGCGTGCTGGATAGGCATGTTTCGCTCATCGCCGGTCTTCATGGCGCGCTGTTCCTTTTGCCAACGAGCATCAGCCTTGGCACGATCAGCTTGCTTGAGCGCCTTCTTCTCCGCCTTGGACATCTTGCTGCGATCGGAGATCAACGGGCTGCGATGGGCGGCTTCCACATCGCGCCGCTTGGGAGTGGGCGTCCCCTTCTTTGGGGAGTATCCCTTGGGTAGGGCCGGTGTGGATTCCAGCTGAGTCTCCTCGGCCGGGGCTTCCTCAGGTGAAGTTCCCTTCTTACCTTTGATCACGTGTTCTCCATCTCGGGTCAGGCCCACGGCGTGTGTGAGCATACAGTTCTATACTACGTCCGGTAGTTCTGCTACCTCCACACGGGGCAATGTGTAGTCGCTCCCGAAATGGGCGCTGGGGCTGAGGATTCGCCGTCGTCGTCAAAAACCCACAAGCGTTCGCTCCTGATAATTGAAGTGGCTAGTCTTGGATTATGACTACCTTTGAGGAAATTGCATCTACCGTCGATGCTCAGTTGCCCACCCATCGTGGCCAGCTGGAGAATCTTGTCCGCATCCCCTCGGTCTCCGCTGATTCCTTCGATCAGGAGCAGGTTCGCCGCAGCGCCGAGGCTGTTGCCGAACTTGCCCGCGAACGTGGGCTCGATACCGAAGTCATCCAGCTGACGACGGCCTCCGGCAAGGTGGGCCGTCCCGCCGTACTGGCGCACCGTCAGGCACAAGATGGCAAGCCCACGATCCTGCTGTACGCGCACCACGATGTTCAGCCTGAGGGCGATCGCGCTGGGTGGAACTCTGATCCCTTTGAGCCGGTGGAGCGTGACGGGCGTCTGTTCGGACGCGGTACCGCCGATGACAAGGCCGGGATCATGGTGCATATGGGAGCGCTCGCGGCCCTCGGGGAATCCACTGGCGTTGGTGTCACTCTATTCATCGAAGGTGAGGAAGAGGTTGGTTCTCCAACGTTCCACGATTTCCTTGATGCCTACCGGGACCGCCTGAAGGCGGACGTGATTGTTGTTGCCGATTCCAATAACTGGAAGGTGGGCACCCCATCGCTGACCACCTCGTTGCGTGGAGTCACCAGTATGTCCGTGCAATTGGATGTGTTGGACCACGCGCTCCACTCCGGCGCATACGGTGGCCCCATCCTGGACGCCGTGACCCTCATGTCCCGGTTGATTTCCACCCTTCACAATCCGGACGGTTCCGTGGCCGTATCCGGACTGACGTCTTATGACGATGCAGAAGCCGAATACGCTGAAGCTGACCTGCGCGCAGATGCCGGAGTGTTGGACGGCGTTGAGCTTGCCGGCCACGGATCTCTTGCGTCCCGGCTGTGGACCCAGCCGGCCATCAGCGTGATCGGCATGGACGTCACGAGCGTGGCGAAATCATCGAACACGCTCATCCCATCGTGCACCGCCCAGATCTCCATGCGCGTTGCCCCGGGCCAGGCCCCCCGCGAGGCCGCCGAGGCGCTCAAGGCGCATCTGGAAGCACACGCACCGTTGGGTGCCCACGTTGCCGTGAACATCGAAGAAACCGGTCCCGCCTTCAAGGCCGGCGAGGACACGCCAGCCACGGTTGCCGCGCGCTGGGCGCTTGAGACGGCGTGGGGAACCGAATCGGTGGATATTGGTGTGGGCGGGTCCATCCCGTTCATCGCAGATCTACACGAGGTGTTCCCGGCGGCCGAAATCTTGGTGACTGCCGTGGAGGATCCCGATACTCGCGCTCACTCGCAAAACGAATCTCTGCATCTTGCCGATTGGCGTAACGCCATTGTGGCGGAGGCGGCGCTTATCGCGCGGCTCGGCAACGAACTGTGAGAGTTGCTCTGGCCGTTTCTCCCCTGCCCGGATTGCGGGTGGGGGAGGCTCATGCCATCGTCAGGCAGGCGTGGCTGACAGAACGTCCAGATACGATCGCCTCTAGGCCGGTGACCGATGCGATTGGCATGCCGTTCGTGGGTTCTGGTGCCGAGGACGTGTTGGCCGGGGCGAATCCGCAGCCCGTGGAACGCGGGGAGGCTGGAGAGAGGCACTTTGCCTATTGGTCAGATCCGGGTTCGCAAGCGGGTGCAAGCGTGCTGTTGGACTACACCCACATCCTGAACGGCATTCCGCAGGAGGGCGCCATCCGTTCTTCGCGGCTGGTGGGCGATGATCTGGTGTGGGCTGCCTCCCGCGGGGCCGAACGGGTGCGTGTGGTGTTGCCGGTTCCGGGTTCCGTGAGCGATTTGGGAACGGGCTTGCTTGAGCCGCTGGCCGGTGCGGGTCCGATTGCCGACCAGCTTCAGGGTGCGCGCCACCGGTTGGGGAACATGCGCGTTGAGGTAGTTGTGCCTGGCGAACAGCAGCTGTTGGGGCTCTCGGGCGTTGCCAGATCGTGGATTGCCCACGGGCTTGGAGCTGAACAGGCTCAGCAATTCGAGAATACTTTTAGTGAGATCGTGGCGCAGATTCCTGAGCGTACCGGTGGCCTCACCATTGTGGGGGCGGGCGGAGGGTTCGAACGCAACATTTACGCAGGATGCGGCGGTGGAATCGCGTATATTTTGGCGCTTCTGGGCGGCCAGATCGTGACCGCCGGGCATCTGTGCGTGGACCCCATGGGCGAGGAGATCGAGCACAGCGATCTGTTCGTGTACGTGTGCGGACACATCGGGGAGGACTTGCCCTCCGGTTTGCTCGCCGGTAGCAGAATTGCGGCGGAGAGCGGGGTGCCCGTGGTGGTGATCTACGATTCTGGGGCGATTCGAAAGGGCGAACTGGCTCGCCTTGGACTGAACGGCGCTTATGAGATTCGTCCCGAACGTTCCTTCTCCGAATCGGAGGCAACTACTGAGGAACTGGCGGATCTGCCCCGCAGGCTCGAAGAAATTGTGGGGCGCGTTGCACGCACATGGGGCTGGAACTAACTACTAGGATGGCGATACTCTGAACAGAGGACTACTACGGAAGGTTTTCGATGACCGAGATTCTCGATACCGCAACACATAACGTCATGCTCTCCGACGAGGCGGCCGCAAAGGTCAAAACACTCCTCGAGCAGGAAGGGCGCGATGATCTTCGCCTTCGGATCGCGGTTCAGCCAGGAGGCTGTTCAGGCCTCATGTACCAGCTGTACTTCGACGAGCGCATTCTCGATGGAGATGCCCTTCGCGATTTTGACGGCGTTGAGGTGATTGTGGACAAGATGTCCCGCCCATACCTTGATGGTGCGAGCATCGGATTTGCTGACAGCATCGAGCGTCAGGGTTTCACCATTGATAACCCGAATGCTCAGGGTTCCTGCGCCTGCGGCGATTCTTTCCACTGATTGACGCCCGACGCCTTCCCACGCACACCCATTGACATTCTTGAAAGGTACTATGCGCCCGCGTATTACTGCGGCTGTACTGGCGGTTGGCCTTGCCCTCACGCTTTCAGCGTGCAACTCTGACGATACCGACGGTTCCCCGAGTGAAGGAGCAACTGGTTCGGTCAGCGAAAACCCCAGCGAATCGCCAACCGAAGCACCTGAGGTGGTGGAATCCGACGAGGGTATGCCCACCGCCACGGAAGATGAGGACGGTAACGCCGTCCTTGAGTTCCCTGAGAGTGATGCACCTGCAGATATTCAAGTCAGTGTGGTGGAGGAAGGCGAAGGCGAGGAGATCGTTCCCGAATCGATCGTCAAGGTTGATTACACGGGTCAGGTATGGGGAAGTGACGAGCCGTTCGATTCCTCGTTCCCCGCGGGAAACTCCGCCGGATTCCCTCTTTCTAACCTTGTCAGCGGATGGACCTACGCATTGGACGGCCATCACGCCGGTGGCAAGTACATCATCTCCATCCCAACGGATTACGGCTATGGCCCTCAGGGAGGAAACTCTGCGGCGGGAATTGGCCCGGATGACACCATCGCGTTCTACATCGAGGTACATGACAGCTGGTCGTCTGCCAGCACTGGCGAAGCGGACGCAACCGTGGAAACCCCTGCAGATGAACTTCCCGTGACTCTGGACGCCGAAGCAGGCGCTCCCGTGACCGATATTGCGGTCAATGATGGTGAGAAGGCCCCCACTGAACTCGAAGCCACCGTGATCACTCGCGGAAGCGGAGAAGAAGTGACCGGCGAAGGCGCTACGTTGTTCATGAACTACGCCGCCATCTCTTGGGATGGCGAAGTGTCAGAAAACTCGTGGACCGGTGAACCGGAAGATTTCCAAGGCGCACAGCAAATCGTCCTTGGTAGCGGAACGGTCTTTGATTCATTGGATGGGGTACCCGTCGGATCGCGTGTCCTCCTGACGATCCCAGAATCTGATGGTGGGGAGCAACAAGTCTCCTCGCCAGCCATGGTGGCCGTGGTGGATATTCTCGGTTTCCTACCCGCTGCCCAGTAACTAGCCGGTCCAAGTTCTGGACCCTCATCGCACATGTGGACCGAGGACGGCAATCCAGTCCTTGAATTCCGAGATAGTGATGTGTCCTCGGGCCTGCAGAACACCGTTATTGAAGAACATAAGGGTGAGGAGAACGCCGCTGACTCGCCGGTTCTGGCGGATTACGTGAGGCAAGTATGCGGCAACGATGAACCTTTTGATTCATCGTTGCCAACGGCAGTCCAATACAAATTCTTCTGAGCCAGCTCGTGACAGGATAGGGACTGACTCTTTCCGGCCACGTCATAGGAAGGCAAGCTTTCTGAGAACTCGTGGAGAGGCGAACCCGAAGGATTGTCAGGCGACCGACCGGTTGCCGATGAGGTGCTACAGTGTTCGACTTCCTCAAGGATTTACCCGTGGGTTCACGAGTTCTTCTTGTGATTCCCAAGTCAGATGACCGTGAGGAGAACGTTTCCTCTCCGGACATGGCGGCAGTAGTTCGACATTCCGGGCTTCCAAGAAGCGGCTAGTTAGTTCAGATATAAGGTGAGAGTGCCCGGCCGGTTTGGCCGGGCACTCTCTGTTTCATTGTCTGGGTGGCGTCAGCGCAGCCGTCTTCGGTATCGACTTCTCGTGGCGTTCGATTTGGGACTTAAGGGCTAATATGGTGGACCTTCATCAAAATCCTAGAAGCCAGTGTGATCGGATTGGTCAGATTCCATTGACACGGGAATCCTTAAGCTATAGAAATGAATCATTCTAGAAGGTTCTAGAATGACTGAGGAGGTCTTACAGTGACGTTCATGTTGAAAGGTAGTGGGCTTCCCGTCTCATAGGCTAGGCACTCTCCTCTACGAAGTGGTGGGAGGAGAGCAGGAAACTCTAGGGGTTTTTGTAAGATGACCATTAACAACACCGAATCCGACAAAGATGTGGGAAAAAAGAAGAAGTTCAAGTTTCGGCTTCCCCACGTGTACACCATCGCATTCTTCTTGATCATTGTCTTCGCCATCTTGACATGGATCATTCCATCTGGTCAGTTTGATACTGAGGTAATCTCTACGCCAGCAGGGGATAGAGAAGTTGCCATTGCTGGCAGCTATCACGAAATTGACAAGGTCTACACCGATCCGGATACAGGTGAGACCATTGACCTTCGTCAAGGCATCCCGCAGATTCTCATGGCAGCTACGCAGGGAATCCAGGCTGCAGCGGATGTTGTTGCGTTTGTCCTCTTGATTGGAGGATCTTTCGCGATTCTCACACGGACGAACGCGATCAACGCTGGTATGAGCCACGTGATCAAGCGGCTGAAGAACAAAGACGTTTTGATCATTCCGATTGTTATGCTCATTCTGTCTGTAGGTGGCACGACGTTTGGGATGTCGGAAGAAGCTCTGCCTTTCTACGCGATATTTATACCCATCATGATGGGGCTTGGATATGATTCCATGACGGCCTTCATCATCTGTTTCTTGGGACCAAACATTGGCTACACGGCCTCGACGATCAATCCCTTTAATGTTCTGATATCCCAAGGCATTATAGGTATTGAAGGTAACCCTCAGCTGTGGCTGCGTGCGATCTTGTGGGTGATTCTCACGGCAGCTGGTATCGCCTGGGCGATGTGGTACGCGAGGCGTGTGAAGAAGAATCCCAAGCATTCCGTGACATATCGGGATGACTTTGCCAAGCGCGAAGAATTTGCGGTACTTGATACAAGTGAAGAACTGCCATTCAAGCTCCGCCAGAAGCTCGTGTTGGTAGTCTTCGCCATTGGCATGGGTGTGATTGTGTGGGGACTCATTGCTCAAGGCTGGTACATGGATGAGATCTCCATGGTATTCCTCGCGATGGGCATTCTTGCCGGAATTGTTGGAGGACTTCCTGAGCGCGTGATGGCGGACGAGTTCGTCAAGGGGATCGCTGACTTCGCGTACGCTGCCTGCATTATCGGTCTAGCACGTGGGATCTTAGTGGTTGCCGAAAATGGCATGATCATCGATTCGATCTTGAATGGGATGTCCAATGCTCTTTCCGGGGTACCTGCGGTCATTTACACGACGTTCATGTACATCGTGATTGGTGTACTTTCTTTCCTTGTTCCCTCATCATCCGGATTAGCGGCGCTCACTATGCCGATTATGGGTCCATTAACTGAGCTTATGGGAATGAATCCTGAAGCGGCAGTGACAGCACTTCAGTACGCGAATCAGACGATCAACTCGATCAGTCCGGTAGCCGGAAT
>NZ_JBQCZW010000021.1:0-18596 GCF_052089425.1 Ancrocorticia sp.
CGGCTTTTCGACCTGTAGGGTGTGGAGAATTGAGCTGATCAAGAAAAGAAAGATGATGACGATGAAAATCAATACGACTATTCACCGCGTTGGTCTGGGTTTCCTTACAGCCCTTGTGTTGGGTGCATGCTCTCAAGCAGAAGATGGCGTGGCGGCCGAGGACGGCCAAGTCACCGAATCCGCTGAGTCCGGCATGCAAGACGTGCATTTAGGAGACGTTGCAGTCTCTATACCGGCGGAGTGGGTCCCTACGCCTGAATCGGAGAATACCGAGCTTTGGCCTGAAGGCTTTGATGATGCCGAAAGTGATCCGGCGATCCGGATACGCGTGGCTCCGTACACCATGGATACTCCGCACCCTGACGTGGTTGAGTCCGCACTCGCCCTGCAGGCGAACTATGAGGGCACCTACGGTGATGAATGGGAACGAGGAGAGCGCTCCAAGGAGGATATCCCCGGGGCATTCCGTAGCCTCACTGCGGACTTCACCTACGTTGGCGATGATGACGCGGATATGGTTGGTCGCTGGTGGTTCATGACAGATCCAGACACGTACGAGGTCTGGACGTTAGAGATTTCTGGCGAGGCTGACGTTCTCACAGATGATCTTCTTGAAGAAATCGATGAATCGGTTGAGTTCGATCCTCAGGACTGACGGACGTGGCGGCCCGACCCCACAACTCGGAGCCCACGGTCTGGTCCCACTCGGCATAGGCAGTCACATACTCAGCAGTGAGTTCCTCGGTGTGAAGGAGACGTATCGCCTGTCGCAGCGCAGCAGACCGCGAGCTCAGTTCCGCCTGAGCGGCGTACTGATCGAGCGTATCGATATCGGCCTCGCTGAGGTTCACACTGATTTCCATACCGTGATCCTACCAACGCTAATGTCCTCAGCTTGAGCCCAGGAAAGAACGAAGAGAGACCGCAGTGTGGAATGATGGACCTGTGAGCCCGAGCCTGTTTGAACGCCTAGCATCCCTTGACCGCTTGACCGGAACAGAGGAAACCTTAGCGCACTACTTCGAAGCGTCCTACCCAAGTTTGGCGTTCCAGAACCTTGAAACAGTCGTCCAGGGGACAGGAGTCAGCGCCACATCGGTGACTCGTTTTGTGCGCAGGCTCGATTACGCTGATTTCCGGGATTTCTCGGCATCGGTGAAGAGCGAGGTGGAAGCGAACTTCGATCGCCCGCTCCAGCGCGGCACCGAATCCATCCCGGATGGGCCGGGCATGGAGATGGTTCAGCACTTCACCCGGGCCACGGGTGACATCCAGCAAACAATGGATACGGTCTCAACCGAGGAGTTTACCCAGATCGCAGATCTGCTGGCCGATGAATCGCGCCCGCTCTTCCTCATCTCTGTTGCTACGGGACGCACGCTACTGCACTATTTCTACCTGCTGTGCAAATACCAACGAGGGAACGTGCACATGCTGTCGGGGATTGATATGAACTCCCACGAGCTAGTGGATCTCACGGCAGATTCGGTTGTCTTTGCTACGGCTTTTGACCGCCACCCTATGCCTGTTGAAGCAACTCTCAAGCTTGCGCGATCGCGCGGGGCAACAACAATCCTGCTCACGAATCGCGCGACTAGCCCGCTTCGCATTTACTCGGATCACGTGCTCCTTGTTCAATCGGATCCCACGCCTCGGTTCAAGAGCCGCGCCACGATGCTCCTCATGCTGGAGTCCTTGCTGGCGGGGATGGAGCATCGCCATCCCGAACGAACACTCGACCGCACCCGGCTGATAGAAGAAGGATCGGACCAGCTGAACATGTTCATCTGGCCCGATCGCTAATACCCTCAGCTTGAGCCTGCTTACTCGGCGGGTTCGGCGGCCTACTTGACGGGTTCGCCCACCTACTTGACCGGTTCAGTGGCCTAACTGACAGGTTCCGCAACCTACCTGACGGGTCCAGCCGCCTCGCGCGAGAGCCGCGCGGACAGCCCCGTGTAGTTTTCCGGCTGAGACAGCGCAGTGATATCGATTCCCTCGATCTTGTCCAGCACCTCGGGGCGCTCGGCAAGAAACTCCTCTAACCCAACGCCGGTTGCTCGGTGCTCCTGCGCGAACGCCTGTAGAAGATCATGGGCGCCCTCCTGACCCAAGCGTGGTGCTAGAGCCATCATGATTCCCTCGGTCATGAGGAGAACGCCCTCCTGATCAAGATTGGCCCGGAGCGCATCGCGATCAAAGTGAAGCCTTCCCAGTAATCCCAGCAGCTTCGCGGAGGCGCCTTCCGTGGCCACGAAGATTTGAGGAATGAGATCGCGCTGCACCTCGGACTGGCGGTGATCACGTTCATCGGCCGCGGGGGCTTGAGTGAGAACGGTGGAGGCCATCCCGGCCACAAGACGGGCACTTACGGAGGCCTTCATCGTGGTGAACGGGTTGAGTTTCTGCGGCATGGTGGATGATCCGGAAGAGTGAGCATCCATGGATTCGTGTGCCTCACCGATATCGGTGCGCTGCATGGCAAACAGATCCTCGGCGATCTTTCCAAGGCTCTGCGCGTAGATTGCAGTTGTGCAGGCAACTTCTGCCATGATGTCCCCGGCCGCGTGCCACGGAAGTGGTTCATAGGTCAGGCCAAGTTGCTCGGCCAGAACCTGAGCAGTACGAGGTCCGTCGTCCCCGAGCGAAGCGTAGGTTCCGGCAGCCCCGGAGAACTGGATGATCTCCGTGCGTGGCCGCATCTGAACGAGCCGTTCGCGATCCCTGCGCAACTCTGCCAGCCACCGGGCGAACCTCATGCCCAGCGTTGTGGGCAGGGCGTGCTGGCCGTTGGTCCGAGCCACCATCAAAGTCTCGGCATGAGTTTCCGCAAGCTGCGCCACTGCGCTGATCAATTCGTCCAGTTCGTCTAGGAGGATCGTTGCTGACCTCTGAATCTGAAGAGCTCGCGCCGTATCAAGAATGTCCTGCGTGGTGGCTCCATAGTGAACCCACCTGCGCGCGTCATCGGGGACGCGTGCACGCAGCGCATCAAGCACAGCTACCAGCGGGTTGCCCACTTTACCGCGCGAGACATCCGCAATCAGATCATCGCTAGGAACTGCTGCCTCCCGGATCATCTGTGCGGCGGCCTCTGGAAGAATCCCGAGATCCGCTTGCGCCTTGGCCAAACCGGCCTCCACGTCAAAGATGGCGCCCACGAGTGAGCCTTCGGACCACACATCCTCCATACGAGGCGTGGTGTATCCGCGTTTGTAAATGGCTGAGTTCAGGGCTCCAATACCCATTGTTCTCCTTGAGTCTAGTTGTGAGGGGCGGGAGATATTCTTTCCGGGATGGGCAGTAGTTCTACCCGACATGGGGAGGTGTGTGCTCCCCGAAGATAGCGTGCCCGCAGTGCTTGCTTACAGCAGAATGAGGCTAGCGGTGGCCATGACGATGAGGCCCACAACCATGGGCAGCACGGTACGGCGCACAACATCTATCGGATTGATGCCAACTCCACCAGCCACGGCGATCACAACGCCGGATATTGGGGACATGGACCGGAACAACCCCGAAGCGAACTCCATCGGGGTGATAAGTGCGGCGGCGGATCCACCCAGCCCGGACGCAATGTTGGGCACCAGTCCCGAGAAGGCGGAGAAGGCGCCAACGCCGGAGCCGGTGAGGAAGGTAACCAGCCCAACGATCAGCGTGAACACGATTGTCATCACTGCGAAGCCTGCGCCCAGCTTCTCGCCGCCTTCGATCATCATGTCGATGGCGCCGGTGGCGGTCAGGCCCTCGGCGAAGATCTGCGCGGCGATGATGAGCGCAACAACGCCGCCGAACATCTTGCCCATACCAGTGAACAATGCGGTGGAGGCATCCGCAGCTTGCTTGAAGGAACGGTTCCTGATCATTTCGCAGATCATTGCCACCAGCCACACGATGATGAAGGCCGCCACGGTGGTCAGCTCCACGGAATCGTTGACCAGTGGGCTGAAGATAATGAGCAGAACGATAGGCAGCACGAGGAACAGTGCGTACCAGCGCGGGCCGGATGCCGTATCGTCCGCCGCCTGCATATCGGTGGGCTTGTAGGTTTCCATCCCCTTCTTGTCGTAGTGGCGCTGGACGAAGTAGTGGGCGATCGAAATCGCGATAAACGTTGGAATGGCCACGATCAGCTGGTACTGCACGAAGTACACAACAGGGGATAGGTCAATGGTTCCGGCCGCCAGAACTGAGGTTCCAGATGCTGGCCCCATCGGCATGGCGGAGGCGGTGGCGATCACCGCGGCAGAGGCCGCTGGCGTGATGCCAGCCGCCGTGAGCACGGGAACCACCAACACGAGAAGCAAAATTGCTAGCCCGGCAGCGCTCGGGATAAACATGAACAGCACGGCGCCAAGCAGGTAGGTAAACACCAGCAGCATGTAGGGGTGCTTGATCTTTGATATGGGCGCGGAAAGTAATTCCACCAGCGCTCGCGATGCACCGATCTTGTTCATGTAGGTGGAGAATCCGCCTGCGGACATGATGATGAGGCCAACGCCAGTGAGCTGGCTGCCCGCCACGTTCTCGAACATGCCGATAACGTCCAGCCATCGGGAACCCGACGTGGATTCCTCGTCCAGAATGGCGAAGTCCGGTTGGAATGCGGTGGACACCGCGATGAGAAGAAATCCTGCCAGTAGGAGCACGATCACGGGCTTTTGCCCTTTGATCAGAAGAAATCCCGCTCCGAGCGTGGTCAGTAATGCGAAGACCGCTAAGAAGGCCGCCACAGTGTCACTCCCTTGTTAACTGTTGACTATCGACGAAAGGTAGATAGATACCGCATTATTCTTTTGGACGGTACATAACTAACACTACGGCAGAGTTCGGTAGTTTTCTAGCGATGTAAGGGAGTTGCTTTGTGGAAAACTACCGTTGTGGGGTGGGTGAGTGGGAAGCTTCGTCGTCGTCCTCAACATCGTTGTTATGAATAACGACGACGAACGCTCCGCGATGCCTCTGAACCTCACGTAGGCGGCAGAAAAAAGCTCGGGACCCGGCAACAAACCGGGCCCCGAGCGTCAGTAAAGCAAGGACTCAGACGTCCGAACGTGTGTAGCGCAGGAGTCCAAGGAGCCAGAAGGCAAGGGCGTACAGGATCCACACGATGCCGGAGGTGCTCCATGAGACGTCGTAGAAACTTGCGCCGAAATCCGTTGACGTGGAGCTTTGGATCAACTGCAGTGGCAAATAATCGACCAGAGTCTCGCGAATCCATTCGATGTTGATGAGTGTCACCGCGTTGGACACGTACACGAGGACCATACTCAATGTGATGGTGCCTGCGGTGGAGCGGAGGATGTAGCCCAGCGAGGTGGCCATCGTTGTGGCGGTGGTGAGTACTAGCCAGAACATGACCAGAGCACGGACGTTACCGTTGCCGAAATCCCACGAGCCATCGGCAAACACGGTGTAGACCAGAGTTGAGACTACCGTGAGCACCAGATTGACGGCGCCAATCATGAGGAACACTGCCACGTGCTTCGCGGTATAGGAACGCAGGCGCGATGGGTCTGACAGCGTGGTTGTACGCATCGTGTTGGATGAATACTCGTTGGTGACGGCGCTGGTTCCCAGTGCGAATGCGAAGATGATGAGGAAAGAAATGCCGGTGGTGACTACCTGAGCGTCCAACTGAAAATCGCCGTATTCATTCTGCGAAGCGCCCACCGGCCACATGATGAGGGCGTACAGCCCAATCATCGCTGCCGATTGCACCCAGAAGCTCCGAAGAAACGCGAGCTTGCGGATCTCCGAGAGCAAGGAATTGATGAAAGACGATCGGTACACGTGAGGATCGAGGACCAAGGGGCGATTGCTCATCGGGCACCTCCTTGATTCGCGGCGGGCGGTTGGGGATAGGTGCCCTGTGGGGAAATCCCTTGCGGTGGCATGCCTTGGGGCGGCATCGAAGCAATCCCGGGTTGTGGAGCCCCCTGTTGCGGATAAGGAGCGTTGCCCAGGCCCGGAACTGGCGCGCCAATCCCGTATTCGACGGAGGATTGTGTGAGTTCCATGTACACATCCTCAAGCGAGGAATGGGAATCGGAGAGCTCGTGGATTTCCAAGTTGGCCTCGTGAAGAATGTGGCCGATCTGCGCGCGATCAGCGGCACGAATATCGAGCACGCCATTCGGGTAATCGGCGCTAGGATCGCGGCGCACTCCGGACAGGCCAGCGTTGCCTAGCGCCTCTGCCATGGCGGCCAGCTCGGGGCCGGCCACGTGGACCACTGTGTGCGTGGCTGACTCCGTGAAATTCTTGATGGGGCCGGAGGCGATGAGGGCGCCGCGGCCGAT
This sequence comes from Ancrocorticia sp., assembly GCF_052089425.1. Classification (NCBI taxonomy): domain Bacteria; kingdom Bacillati; phylum Actinomycetota; class Actinomycetes; order Actinomycetales; family Actinomycetaceae; genus Ancrocorticia; species Ancrocorticia sp. The sequence goes on from NZ_JBQCZW010000021.1 coordinate 6,303, forward strand.
CACCACGAGTTCATCGGCAGTGACCGACATCTCGCTCATCAGGTGGGAGGAAACCAGAACGGTGCGGCCCTGTGCCGCAAGATCGCGCATGAGGTCACGTACCCACCGCACGCCGTCTGGATCTAGACCGTTGACAGGTTCATCGAACAGGAGAACCTCGGGATCACCGAGCAGAGCGTTGGCAATACCAAGGCGTTGGCCCATTCCAAGCGAGAATCCCTTGAGGCGCTTGTCCGCCACTTGGGCGATGCCGGTCATCTCCAGCACGTCATCCACCCGCTTGTCCGGGATGCCGTGCGTGCGCGCCACTACTCTCAGCTGCTGGCGGGCCGTGCGCTTGGGATGGAAAGCCTTACCATCCAGCAGAGCGCCAACGGACGTCAGTGGTGATTTCAGCTGCCCGTACTCTACGCCGCCAATCGTGCAACGCCCCGAAGTTGGGCGATCCAGCCCGACGATGCAGCGCATGGTGGTGGATTTGCCGGAGCCGTTCGGACCGAGGAAGCCCGTCACCTTTCCCTGGGACAGCGTGAAGCTCAGATTGTTCACAGCTGTCGTGTGACCGTAGCTCTTCACGAGGTTCTCAACGCTAATCACGAGAATCCTTTCGATGGTACAAACACAACATAACGAACCGTACATGGCCAACCTGCAAAGAAGTCTGGGCTTCCACGGGGTGGTGGACTTTCAGAAAGTGGCGGGTTTCGCGCGCCGGTGGGGTTTCATTTCCGTCTCATTTTGCGCTGATGGCTAAGCAGGGAGTGCATTACCTTAGTCCTATCGATTAAGATGGCCGTGGTCATTGCTCTGCAGTGCTCAGTTATGCTCATCCGCAAGAGGAGGACCATTGAGCAACAATCCAGTTATGAATCGCAACCCTTACTTCCAAGGGCAAGCGACAACACCAAATTCGTACTACGCCGCGCCGAATCAGGGTCAGCAGTACCCCCAGCAAGATCAGTACGGGCAGTACGCACAGAATCAGTACGGTCAAAACCAGTACGATCCTTACGCTCAGGCCCAATACGCGGGCCAGTATTCCCCGCAGCAGCAATACGCTGGAGCATTCGGCCAGCAGGCGCGCCCGGGGGCTATGACGTATGACGATGCCATGGTGAAAACCCTGATCCTTCTGGCTGTGGCCGTTGTATCGGGCGCTGTGGCGATGGCTCTCACGCCCTCGATCGGCACGAATGGCATTCTTGTCCTGGCAATCGGCGGAGCCCTAGCAGCTTTCGTTATTGGCATGGTGGCGGCCTTCCAGAAGATGGTCAAGCCGTGGCTTGCTGTTGGCTACGCACTTCTTGAAGGTGTGGCGCTCGGTGCGCTCACGGGAGCCGTTGACACGCTCTATCCGGGTATTGGACTTCAAGCTGTACTCGGTACGGCCATCGTGGTTGCGGTCGCCGTATTCCTGCACGTCAGCGGCAAGGTGCGGACAACTCCCAAGGGACGCCGGATCGTCTCCGTTGTGCTCATCTCCTACATTATCTTTGGCATCATGAACCTCGTCCTCGTATGGACGGGCATCCTGCCAGGCTTTGGTATGCGTGGGGGAGCATTCGGAATCGTTCTTGGGCTGGTCATTATCGCCATCGCTGGCTACATGCTGATCAGCGATCTTGAGACGGTCAAGCTGGCCGTTCAGAACAGCGCACCGCGTGAGTTCGCATGGACCTGTGCCTTCGGCATCGTCATGACGATTCTGTGGATCTACGTGGAGGTTCTCCGTATCGCGATGATACTTGCCTCCAATCGTTGATCCTTCTTATGGAGGATTGACGAACGCCATAAGAGTTTTGGCAGAGTGAAGGGCCGGGAGCTGATGCTTCCGGCCCTTCACTCACATCGATGCGGGGTTCAAGGCCCCGTTGCTGGATGCCGTTACTGGACACCCACCAGATCAACCACAAACACCAAGGTATCGGTTCCGCCAATACCTGCAGCTGGCTGCCCGGCGGCTCCATAGCCCTTCTCAGGAGGAATGGAGATCAGGAGGCGTGAGCCCACGTTCTTGCCAACGATGCCCTGATCCCATCCTTGGATCACTGCCCCAACGCCAATCGGGAACGTTGCGGGCGTGCCACGCTGGAACGAGGAATCGAATACGCCGCCTCCCCAGATCTGGCCGTGATAGTTGGCCTGAAGTTCGCGCCCGGTTGTCACAGTGGGGCCGGTGCCTTTCTCTAGCACCTTGATGTGGAGACCCTTCGGGGCGGGGCTGTCAGGGAAGGTCAGTTCTGGCGTCTGGCCAAAGCTGCCGGTGACGGTAGGTAGTTGAGGCATGGGTGTCCTTTCGGATTGCAGTCCTATCAATCCCCACCAGCTTAGCCGCAGCACGCGCCGATTCACTGCGAGGTGTTCGTCTCCAAAGCTGACGAACCACCTTCGCTTCGCTACACTCAGCGGTGCGCTAGAGCGGCGTAGCGGATGGAATGTGGAAGGCCTGATCATTGAACGACGTGCATAATCGAGCGATACGCGTACGCGGCGCCCAGGAGAACAACCTCAAGAGCATCGATGTTGATATCCCCAAGGGCCAGTTAACGGTTTTCACCGGGGTGTCTGGATCAGGCAAGAGCTCGCTCGTGTTTGACACGGTTGCGGCTGAATCGCGGCGCCTCATCAACGAAACCTATCCCGCATTTCTCCAAGGATTTATGCCCGCCCTTGAGCGGCCGCACGTTGATGAGCTGGAAGGTATCACCACGGCCATCACGGTAGATCAGGAACGGCTGGGATCGAATCCTCGCTCGACAGTTGGAACGGCAACTGACGTTAACGCGATGCTCCGGATCCTGTTCTCGCGGCTCGGGCAACCCTATTGGGGCCCGCCACAGGCCTTCTCCTTCAATGTTCCAACCGTCAGCGGCACCGGCGCACTCAAGGTCCAGAAGGGAACATCGGTTCAGCCGGTCAAGCGTACGTATACGGCGCTTGGAGGCATGTGTCCGCGATGTGAGGGCATGGGACGCATCAATGACATCGATCTGGATGAAGTGTATGACGCTTCCAAGTCACTCAACGAAGATCCGCTGAAGATTCCGGGTTACAAAGTGGGCGGCTGGAATTGGAAGATCTACGCTCAGTCAGGGATGGTTGATCCGGACAAAAAGATCGAGAAGTACTCGAAGCGAGAGCTCCACAACTTCCTGTACGCCGAGCCTCAGAAGATCCGTTTCCAAGAGATGAACTTGACCTACGAGGGCCTCATTCCGCGTATCGAAAAGGCGATGCTGAAGAAGGAACGGGACTCGATGCAGCCAGCCGTGCGTGAATTCGTTGATCGTGCCGTGGTTTTCACAGGGTGCCCGGAGTGTGAGGGAACGAGGCTGTGCCAAGGCGCCCGCGATGCCCGTATCAATGGCGTCTCCATCGCGGACGTATGCGACATGCAGATTGACGAGGCCGCGCAATGGGTACGCGGAATCGCCGATAGCTCCGTCAGTCCCTTGACCTCTGGACTCGCGGAGGTGCTCGATTCGTTCGTGGACATGGGGCTGGGATACCTCTCGCTTGCCCGGCCCGCTGGATCACTTTCGGGCGGCGAGGCACAGCGCACCAAGATGATTCGGCATCTTGGCAGCGCCCTAACGGACGTCACCTACGTGTTCGATGAGCCAACGGTGGGCCTACATCCTCACGACATTTCGCACATGAATAATCTGCTCCTCAAGCTGCGGGACAAGGGCAACACTGTTCTGGTTGTTGAGCACAAGCCAGACGTCATCGAGATTGCGGACCACATCATTGATATCGGGCCTGGCGCTGGTAGTTCCGGTGGCCAGATTTGTTTTGAAGGTACGGTGGCGGAGCTACGTGAATCCGCCACGCTTACCGGGCAGCACCTAGCCGATCGGGTGGCCGTCAAAGATAGTTGCCGCAAGCCGAATGGCTACCTTGCCATTGAAGGTGCCACCGCCAACAATCTGCGGGACGTTTCCGTGAATATCCCCAAGGGAGTACTCACCGTGCTGACCGGTGTGGCTGGATCGGGTAAGAGTTCCCTCATTGGCGAGATTCCGAATGAGGCGGAGGCCGTCGTCGTCGATCAAACTCCCATCAAAGCCTCGCGCCGTTCAAACCCTTCGACTTATACGGGCGTTCTGGACCCAATCCGGAAGGCTTTCGCCAAGGCAAACGGGGTAAAACCCTCGCTATTTTCCCCGAACTCTGAGGGCGCATGCGAGAACTGCAAGGGCGCCGGAACGATCTATACGGACTTGGGGATGATGACGGGCGTGACGTCCGTGTGCGAAGTATGCGAGGGCAAACGATTCGAACCGGCGGTTTTAGAGTACGAATTCGGCGGCAAGAACATCGGCGAGATCTTTGAAATGCCGATCGACGAGGCGCTGGCACTCTTCAGCGCACCCGATTCATCGGTTCTGGCGGCGAAGAAGATTCTCACGCACCTCCACGATGTGGGCCTCGGATACGTGCCGCTGGGCCAGCCGCTCACCACTCTCTCTGGCGGGGAGCGCCAGCGCCTCAAACTGGCCACTCACATGGGGGAGAAGGGTGGAATCTACATCCTCGATGAGCCAACCAGTGGCTTGCATCTGGCTGATATCCAGAAGCTGCTGGCGCTCCTCGATAGTTTGGTTGATAGCGGGAAAACCGTGATTGTTATCGAGCACCATCAGGCGGTCATGGCCCATGCCGATTGGATCATTGATCTGGGCCCCGGTGCCGGGCGTGACGGAGGGCAAGTCGTGTTCGAGGGCACGCCGCGTGACATGGTGGAGCAGCGATCGACCGTGACGGGCGAATACCTTGCGCGGTATGTTTCGGGGACCGGAACCGGGAAGTAACGGATCCGGGGAGTAGGTTGCCTGCCCTACTGCTGCCTGCCCTACTGCGCGAGCGGACCCGAGCCGGGGATCGGGCAGGCGACTCCCGTGCGCGCATGGCACTGGTAGCCGTTTGGATTCTTCTGGAGGTATTGCTGGTGCTCGTCCTCGGCCGGGTAGAAGCGGCCAGCTTCCAGCACTGAGAGCACCTCAGTGACGATGGCTCCGTGGCCGGCTTCCGTCAGCTTGTCCTGATACGCCGTGATCATCTCACGCGCCGTATCTTCCTGTTCCTGCGTGGTGGTAAAGATCGCCGAACGATACTGCGTGCCGATATCCCCACCCTGCCGGTTCAAACTGGTGGGATCGTGGGATTCGAAGAAGGCCTGCAGAAGCGTAGCGGTGGGAAGCTTGGATGGCGTGTAGAGCACGCGGACTGTTTCCGCATGGCCGGTCTTGCCCGTGCACACTTCCTCATAGGTTGGATTGGGGGTGAATCCGCCCATGTAGCCAACCGCCGTGGAATCTGCGCCCAGTTCCCACGCAAGCTTTTCCGCACCCCAGAAACATCCCGAGGCTAGATAGATCATCTCCTGATCTTCTTCCGGTTCGCCAAGGAGATCGGTTCCAAGGACCGTGTGCGGCTGAGGCTCCGGCAACACGGTGGTGTCGCGGCCCTTCAGTGCATCTTCCCGTGAAACCATCTTCGTCTTGTCCGCTTCATCCCATAAAAACACGATGACCCCCAGATCTAAAAAGCATTGCCTCCCTATTCTCCCGCTCGTGGAGCTAAAGAATAGAGAGGCAAGCGCAGAGCGAAATCTGCTAGCCGATGCCTATCCGCGCCGGCTTAGTGACATATCGGCTGTGGCTCAGTGATCGAGGCTTTCGATCTTGACGATCTCCACCGGGATCTTGCGGCCATTTGGTGCCTGGAACTTCGTCTTATCGCCGGCCTTGAGGCCGATGATGGCCTGTCCGAGCGGCGCGTTTTCCGGGTACACCTCAACGTCCACCAAATCTGACTGTTCGCGCGAACCGATAAGGAAACGTTCCTCATCACCGGCGATCTTGGCGGTGATGACGTTGCCTGGCACAACGGTATCCGTGCTGGTTGGCGCGGACACGTGAGCGTTTTCGAGCAGATGGGTGAGCTCGATGATCCGGCCCTCCATCTTGGACTGTTCTTCGCGAGCTGCCTGATATCCGCCGTTCTCACGGAGATCACCTTCGGAACGGGCGGCCTCGATCTTTTGTGCAATCTCTGCACGCTTGACCGTGGTCATTTCTTCCAGCTCTGCTTGCAGATGTTCGAAAGTAGCGGGGGATAGCCACGTACCTTGATTATCTTCAGCCATCTGATGCTCCTTCGGAGTTAGTAGCCGCAGGTGCGACTGTGCGTAGGTGCCGCATGGGCGGCGATACAAAAAAAGTCATGCCCGCGGCTACGGGCATGTCTTACTGCTGGCAACACTACCAGCGTAGCCACGTAAATCAACTGAAGGCCGCCTTTTACGCAACTATTGCGCGAAAGGTGAACGGTTCGGCTTGTTGAACGCAGCTAGCTCACCACGACCTGTCAGAATAAACCATGGCCCACGAGGCTGCGTCACGATCTGCGAGATCATGTCATGATCTGCGAGGTCGCGTCGTGACCTGTTAGGCCATGACTGCCAACCATACAGCCACCGCGTGGCAGGCATAACCGAACAAAGTCCCAGTGTGGAAGAACTCGTGGAAGCCCCATGCGCGCGGCCACGGGTTCGGCCAGCGGAAGCCGTAGCACAGCGCTCCGAGCGTGTAGGAAAGGCCTCCAGCGATAATCAGCCATACAACGGCAGGACCGCCCGCCTGCCAAAAGTTTGGTAGGAACCCGACCGCAACCCACCCGAGCGCCACATACAGTGGGGTGTACAGCCAGCGCGGAGCCCCGGGCTTGAACACCGAGAGCAAAACACCGCCAATGGCTCCGGCCCACACGATGCCCAGCACGAGAGCCGCCGTACGCGCAGGCAAGAGCGCCACGGCAAGCGGGGTGTAGGTGCCAGCGATGAGCAAGAAGATGTTGGAATGATCAATCCGCCGCAGGACCGAATGGACGCGCACGGACCAGCGCCCCAGATGGTACACCGCCGAGTTTCCGAAGAGGAACACGGCCGATAATCCAAACACCACGCAGGCGGCCCGAACACCCGCAGTGGGTGCCAGAACTACCAGAACGATCGAATTGGCAAGAGCCAACGGCGCAGTTACAGCATGGATCCAGCCGCGGGCGGCAGGCTTGGGCAGGGCGTTGAGCCGTTCCTTGCGGGCGGCAATCTTGGACGTAGCGGATTCTTTTCGCTCGGCCGATGGTGCCTGGTGCTCTATGGAAGCGCTCATCAATCCTCCAAGGATTCGTTGGTCTCAGCGCCATTCTATGGCCGGGAGGTGGGGAAGGGCAGGGCCAGTGCGATTCTGTTAGGGATGTCCCTCCCGCTTTGCCATTTCCCATCGCGCGTCCTCACGCGCCTCTAGCCTGGCGCGTCCTCTAGCACCCTTAGCCTTGCCCAACCTCGCCCCGCTCCCGCCGTGCCGCCGCTGACCGAGCGCGCCCAGTGCACCCAAACGCCCAGCATTTACGCAAGATGTGTGTTTGATTAATGGGAAATATGCTCAAGCCTCCCTGAATGCGGACCATCAGGCGATAATCTGTTGAATGTCCTATGGAGAGGGGATCTCGAGTGCGCGCACCTACGTTTCTGTATCGGTTGTATGAGCAGCGCCTGCTGCACGAGTTGGAAGGCGGCCTCCTGCCCAATCACGTCTCCGTGATTCTGGACGGCAATCGCCGATGGGCGCGCGAGCTTGGCCAGCCCGCCGCATACGGCCACCGCATGGGCGCCGATCGCATCACCGAATTCCTCGAGTGGTGCGAAGAAGTCCAGATCCGTATCGTCACATTGTGGCTGCTTTCCACCGATAACCTTGATCGGGATGAGAAAGAGCTCCACGAACTGATGGGAATCATCTGTGAGGTTGTAGAGGTCCTCGCGGAAACCGGCCGCTGGCACCTTGCTATGGTGGGGAATCTGGATATGCTCCCCGAGTTCAGCCGTGACCGCCTGCGCGCTGCCGAAGCGGAAACCGCCAACGTGGAGGGAGTCCGTGTCAACATCGCCGTTGGGTACGGCGGACGCCAAGAGATCGCCGATGCCGTTCGCGATTTTCTGCGTGACGAAGCGGCAGCCGGTCACACCCTCACCGACGTGGCGGATTCCCTGTCCCTCGATGACATCACCGATCATCTGTACACCAAGGGTCAACCCGATCCCGATCTGGTGATCCGCACCTCGGGCGAGCAGCGCATGAGCGGCTTCATGCTCTGGCAGTCCGTCCACACGGAACTGTACTTCTGCGAGGTCTATTGGCCCGATTTCCGCCGCACGGACTTCCTGCGCGCGCTCCGAGATTTTACCCAGAGAGAGCGGCGGCTCGGTAAGTAGGGGGTTTGGCAGGTAGGTTTCGTCGTCGTCAAAAATAACGACGACGACGTTCTTGCCCCTCGTGCCGAATCCAAGGCGGCGAATCTTCTCAACGCGGCGCCCATGCCCGATCGCGGACGAATAGGCGCTCAGAAGAGATGCGGATTAGGAGAGTGGAACGCCCGTCATTCCCGCCGTCTGATACAACTCGTGCTGATCAACCAGCTCGCCGCGCGTGGGAAGGCTCGCACCCGGACGTGATATGGTGATCGCTGCCGAGGTGGCGGCGTAAGCAACTAATGTTCGCAGGTTGGCCGGCGAAATCCGGCGCAGGTCCTCGCGGTACTCGGCGCCGTCCAGAGAGATCCGGGTCAGCCCGTCGATCAACGCAGCGAAGAAGGACGCTCCCGCGCCCACGGTATCCACCACGTCTACAGGTGGAGCGGGCTGATGGAGGACTGAGCCGTCACAGGAATAGGCGTCCGCGCCGGCAAAACCGCGCGTGATGACAACGATGGCAGGTCCCAGAGTGAGCCACTCCTCGGCAACCTTCTCGCAGTTAACGCCCTCGCCGTACAGGACCCTCAGATCCTCCTCCGAGGCCTTGACGATATCCGAAAGAACAACCGATTCCTTCACCATGCGGCGTGACTCCTCGATATCATCGAGCAATACCTGACGCACGTTGGGATCGTAGAACACCGTGGCATCGCCGCGAACGTGGCGAATCCAGTCCAATACTTTCTCGGCACCCGGCGCCACACGCGTGGAGAAGGAACCGAAGGCCACCGTAGTTGGATCGAGGATCTCAAGATCGAGCTTGCATGCGGCCGATTGCGGGGTGTCCTGAATATCCCACGTGAAATCGAAATCATAGGAGACCTCGCCATCCGCGGCTACCGTGACGGAGGCGGTGGATGTGGGGCTTGTCCGGAAGGCATCCTCGCGCAGCCACAGTTCGAGGCCGTTGGAAGCCGCGTACTCCTCAAGCATGGCGCCATCAGAGTCCTGCCCGAAATCCGTGACCAAGCGAACGGTGCGGCCCAGCCGCCGCAAACCGATGGCCACATTCAGCATAGATCCACCGGGGTGGCGGACAACCGTGCCATCCGCAGCAGTAATGACATCAACTAGGGCTTCACCGATCACTAGGGAACTCATTGGTCCTCCTCGGTCGCGGCTTTATCTGCGGCACTAGGCGTTGGTTCGGTGACGGCCTCCAGCCTGCTGCGTGCGCCATCCAGCCATTCCTGACACTTGCGGGCCAAAGCCTCGCCGCGTTCCCAGAGGGCCAGTGAATCCTCCAGCGGAAGCGAACCTTGCTCCAGCTGAGTGACGATCTCCACCAGTTGGGAGCGTGCTTCTTCGTAGCTGAGCTGGTCAATGCCGGCGATCTGGGTCTTGTCGGGGGTATGGGCGCTCTGCGCGGAATCGTCGTGTGCGTCAGGGCCGGTTGGCTGCGAAACCTTAACCATGACGTTCTCCTTCGTAAACAGTTGTGACTCCCAGATCGAGTGAGCCGGAAGAAAGTATTGCATGAATGCTCTCGCCTTCGGAAACGGCGTGAGCAGACGTGACGATGCTGCCGCCAGCCTGATCATCGGTGCGAAGAATGGAGTAGCCGCGATCGAGCGTTGCTTGCGGCGAAAGCGCCCGCAATTGGGACAATGAGCTCGTGAGGTGTGCGGCAGAAGCGTCCAATGCGCGGCGCATGTGGCTGCGGAGCCACTGGCGTAGCGAAGCGAGATCCGTTTCGCGCATGTCCACCATGGTTTCTGGGCGAGCGAACGGCGGCCGTGCCATGAGAGCGGCCAAATCGCGATCCGCGTGATTGATCCGGGAGCGTAGGGCGTTGCGCATACGCTGCGTGCATTCGGCGGCCACGGCGTATTCTTCGGCAACGTCGGGGACCAGAAGCTTCGCCGCATCCGTCGGGGTTGAAGCGCGTACATCCGCTACGAGATCCAGAATTGGGCTGTCGCCCTCGTGGCCGATAGCGGAGACAATCGGGGTGCGGGTGGCCGCTGCCGCGCGCATCAGGCGTTCATCGGAGAACGGCAGCAGATCCTCCACGCTCCCGCCGCCGCGCGCGAGCACGATCACGTCCACGGCAGGATTGGAATCGAGAGACTGGAGCGCGTGGATCATGGCCTCAACGGCGCCATTTCCCTGGACCTGAACCTCGCGCGTATCGAAGGAAACCGCCGGCCACCGTAGGCGCGCGTTGACCTCAACATCCTCCTTCGCCTTGGTGTTGCGGCCACAGATCAGCCCGATGGAGGCTGGCAGGAAGGGGAGTGGCTTCTTGCGGCGCGGATCGAAGAGGCCCTCAGCGGCCAGCTGTTTCTTCAGCAGTTCGAGGCGGGCCAGAATATCCCCCAACCCAACGGGACGGATCTCATCCGCCCACAGAGAAAGTGAGCCGTTGCCTTCATAGAAATCCGGCTTGGCACACACAACAACGCGGCTACCGGATTCCACCGTATCGGGCAACAAGAAGGACAAAATCTTGACCGTGATCGAACTGTTCGCCTCAAGATCCCGCAACGTCAGGAACTGCACCTTGGCGCCAGGCCTGCGCTGGAGGGTAATGACCTCTCCCTCTACCCATAGCCGCGACATCGCGGCCACGTACTCTTTGATTTTGGCAGAGAGAATCCTCAAGGGCCACGGATGGTCCGGTGAGGTGAGTGCTGCTTGCTGAGGGAGATCAGCAGGCACAGGGATTCTCGATGCCATGTACCTATCGTGTCATTATGTGAGTGGGTAATTCTGTGCCATGCGTCCCATACCGCTCCCAACTTCTGGCGCTCCCAACTTCTACCGCTCCCAACTTCTACCGCTCCCCATTCCTAGGAGACGTCACAACTACTCACACACGGTGTGGGCGGGTTCCACGCGATGTGGGTGGGTGCGGTGTGTCCAGTCACTCTCGCGATCCAGATGGGAGGCCAGTAGGGTGAAGGGGTGACTGTCCAAGAAACTGGCTTTGGTCCCACCATTTCATTGGCGGGCGCCTCCGCATTCCCGTCAACCGTTCCCTCGAATCCTTCACCGGATGGCCGAAGGATTCTCTTGGCAACCCCTCGCGGATACTGCGCTGGCGTTGATCGGGCCGTTGATGCGGTGGAGAAGGCCCTTGAGCTATACGGAGCGCCCGTTTATGTGCGCAAGGAAATCGTGCACAACAAGTACGTTGTGGAAACCTTGACGCGGCGTGGTGCCATTTTCGTCTCTGAAACTGACGAGGTCCCCGAAGGTGCTCGCGTTGTCTTTTCGGCACACGGCGTTTCGCCGCAGGTTCACGCCGAGGCGGAGGCTCGTAACCTTCAAACGATCGACGCCACCTGCCCGCTGGTCACCAAGGTCCACAAGCAGGCCGTGCGATTTGCGAACAGCGATTACGACATCCTGCTCATCGGGCATACCGGCCACGAAGAAGTTGAGGGCACACAGGGCGAGGCCCCCGAACACATTCAGGTGATCAACGGTCCAGAGGAAGTGGATCAGGTTGTTGTCCGTGACCCGGAGAAGGTTGTCTGGATCTCCCAGACCACCCTGTCCGTAGACGAGACTCTCAAGACCGTTGCTCTGCTGCGCGAACGCTTCCCAAAGATGATCGATCCACCTTCTGACGATATTTGCTACGCAACATCTAATCGCCAAGGCGCCGTTAAGTCCATGGCTCCCGATTGCGATGCGGTGATTGTTGTGGGATCGGCGAACTCATCGAATTCTGTACGGCTGGTTGAAGTGGCGTTGGAAGCCGGGGCTGGCGCCGCCTACCGCGTGGATACTGCGGCGGAGGTACAGCCCGAGTGGCTGGACGGCGTCACCACAATCGGCATCACCTCTGGTGCATCGGTTCCTGAAATCCTCGTCCGCGAGGTGGTGGAAACCCTCAGGGATCTCGGTTATCCGGAAGTTCAGCCGGTTACCACCGCAACAGAGGACATCCGGTTCTCCTTGCCCAAGAATCTGCGCGGTGATCTTAAGGCTACCGGCGCCCATCCCGACCGCCCACACAAGGTGCGTGA
>NZ_JBQCZW010000021.1:18696-26907 GCF_052089425.1 Ancrocorticia sp.
GCCGCCCGCAAACCAATCCAGCGGCCTTATTTTGCTGTTGCCCGCCGGGACCAGCATGCCGATTGGGGCTTTGTGGCCCAGTGTTGGGCGCTGCCCTACCGGGAGTTCCAGTACGTCGCATGCGATTATCTATACGCCGTTCGCCGCCGCCTCAGCTCTGCCGATCTGCCGCGAATTAAAGCTCTGGCATCGTCCAAACAATGGTGGGATTCGATCGATACGTTGACCAAAACAGTTGGTGCGATCGCCGCCAGTGAATCGGGGAGTGACGTCAAAGAATCCGAAAGCTCAGCCCGCAGTCAGATACTTCAGTGGGCGACCGATGATGACTTCTGGATTCGGCGCTTGGCGATTCTCCACCAGCTTGGTCAGAAAGAAGCCACGGACACGGCCGCCTTGGACGCGATCCTTGTAGCGAATCTCGGCTCTGATGAGTTCTTCATCAATAAGGCTATGGGCTGGGCTCTTCGCGAGTACTCAAAGACAGATCCAACATGGGTGGCCGCATTTATACAAGCACACGAAGCCACACTTTCCCCTCTATCGATCCGCGAAGGCAGCAAATATCTCGATCGTTAGGCTCCTTTAACATCGCTAGGCACCGCCAATGCTGTCTCCCTCAATCGTGAGCTCACCCGCCGTGAAGCTGCGAACTTGACCCTTCTCAGACGGAATCTCCCGTGGCTGTGCCACAGAGGTATCAACGGACTCGAAGGCGCGGGCCGTGACAAGCAGCCGGGTTTCAATTGAACCGACCGTCTTGTTGTAGGCCGTGACGGAGCGTTGAAGGGCTGAACCAAGTGAATCTAGATGCCCGGCAACGGTGTTGAGCCGGTCCACGAGGGTCCTCCCTAGGCCCATGATCGCCTGAGCTTCTTCCGTGACTTTCGCGGAGGACCACACGGTGGCAACCGAGCGTAGGAGCGCGAGCAAGGAGCTGGGAGCAGTGGGCGCGATGCCGGCTCCCAGTGCGTCCTCAAGCAGCGACGGATCCGCTTTCAGAGCTTCCGAGAGCAGGGATTCCGCCGGCATAAACATCACGGTGAGGTTGGGAGATCCGGGGTATTCGGCGGGATAGTTACGCTTGGACAGCTCATTGATGTGGGAGCGCACGGCCTTGGCGTGTTCAGCGAGGAGCTTGTCCCGGGCTGCGCGTGAGGCCTGATCTTCCCCGGTCATGTCTTGGGCTTTGAGCAGGGCACTCAGCGGCACCTTGGCATCCACAGCAAGGTGAAACCCGCCGGGGAGGTGCACGGTGAGATCTGGGCGAGAATCTGAACCGGCCGTGGATACCAGTGATGTTTTCTGCTGCGTGGAAAAGTCAACGTGTGGCAGCATGCCGGCGGCCTCCACGATGCGGCGTAGCTCAACTTCTCCCCATGTTCCGCGAGCGGAGTTGGATGTGAGCGCGGTGCGGAGCGAATGCGTTTCCGTGGCCAGTTCCCGCTGAGTGACGGCCGCGCTGTTGAGTTGCTCGTGCAGCTGGGAACTCTGGGCTGTCTGAGTTTCCTGCATTCCCTGGACCCTTCGATTCATCGTGTCCAACTGCTGAGCTAAGGGCGCCAGTGCCCGCATGATGTCCTGATCGGATTTGGCACGATCGATGAGTGCATTGTTTTCCTCTTCCAAACGCCCGGCACGGGCCGTGGCAGCGGCGGCAGAGGCTTGAAGCGCCGCCAATTCGTGGGCCTCCTGCCCCGGGGCGCGGGCCGCCCGAGCCTGCGCGAAGAAATAGCCGAGCCCGCAGCCGAGCGCCAAGGCCGCCACCAACAAGATCACCAAGAGAGGAGCTGAAATATCCATGGATCTAGTTCACCACGCCCCTCCCACACATTTCGGATGATCCACCGCGATTTCGCGAAACCACCCACGCTCCTGCCACAAAATGGTTAAAATACACGAAGTCCATGTACACAACACTGACGGGAGTAGGAGCTCAGCCCCTCTCTGTAGACGCAGCGACGATGCGGCGCCACACGTGGCGAAGGTACGCGGTGAACGTGATCCGTCTCTAGGGATCTTCGCCAGCACGGGCTCACACAACGCAATGGCTAAGTATCAGGAGATAAGTAAGAAGCTCATCGATGGCTTGCGCGGTTCGGCAAAGCTCAGCAGGCACGGCGACGAACATAAAGGGCTGGATAAGTGGGTGTTCGGGGTTGCCGGAGCAATCGCGGTGGCCTTCGTTGCCTGGGGAATCATCGATGCTACTGGCTTGGGCCGCGCCTCATCCACCGCCCTTGATTATGTCATGAAGAATTTCGGATGGTTCTTTGTGATCGCGGCAACGGTGTTCCTCCTGTTTATCTTGGTGGTGGCGTTCAGCCGGTTCGGCCGAATTCCCCTTGGTCAAGATAACGATGTCCCTCAATTCAAAACACTGTCCTGGATTTCGATGATGTTCGCGGCAGGCATGGGAATTGGCCTGATGTTTTACGGCGTGGCAGAGCCGCTGTTCTTCTACGTCTCGCCACCACCTGACACGGTGAGCCCCGAAACCGCGGACGCCGTCTCCACGGCGCTCGGTACCGCATTGTTCCACTGGACGCTGTACCCGTGGGCGATGTACGCGATTGTCGGGCTGGGCCTAGCTTACGGCTCCTATCGCCTTGGCCGGTCCCAACTATTCTCGTCATTGTTTGCTGGCCTGCTCGGCGAAAAGGCGGTCAACGGAGTTGGTGGCCGCATCATCAACATTCTTGCGATCGTAGCCACCTTGTTCGGCTCGGCCTGCTCTCTTGGCTTGGGGGCCCTCCAGATTGGCGGCGGCCTTGTCCACGGGGACATGGTAGAAACCGCATCCACGTCACTGTTCGTCATCATCATCGTTGTTCTCACGGTGTGCTTCATGGCCTCGGCCATCTCCGGCATCGAGCGCGGCATTCAATGGCTCTCCAACATCAACATGGTGCTGGCGGTGGCCCTAGCGCTCATCGTGTTTGTTGCCGGCCCAACCCTGTTCATCCTCAACGTGTTCCCGAATTCGCTGGGCACATTCCTAGCCGATCTTCCGCATATGGCCTCGCGCACCGCTGGCGTTGGGAGCAGCGACCTCTCCGAATGGATGTCCAGCTGGACCATCTTCTACTGGGCATGGTGGGTATCGTGGAGCCCGTTCGTTGGGCTCTTCATCGGCCGTATTTCCAAGGGACGCACCATTCGCCAGTTCGTCACCGGCGTGCTCCTTGCTCCCTCGGCAGTGTCCGTTTTGTGGTTCGCGATTTTCGGCGGCGGCGCCATCGGAACCCTCCAACGCGCACGAGCGACGGGCGCAGCCTCCTCCACGGTCCAAGAGGGTCCGGGCGGCGAACCCGTGGTGGATTCAGACACTGTCCTCTTCCAGTTCCTTGACGATCTCGCATTCCCCGGGTGGATATCTGGCGCGCTGATGGTCCTGTGCATCGTGCTGATTGCCATCTTCTTCATCACGGGCGCCGATTCAGCATCGATCGTCATGGCGGGCCTCACGGAGAACGGCACGGAGGAACCGAAGCGTTGGAACGTGGTGTTCTGGGGCCTAGCGACGGGCGGCACCGCGGCCATCATGTTGGTGGCCGGCGGCGACGATCCAGCTACGGCTCTCCAAGGACTCCAAAACATCACGATCGTCACGGCGGTTCCGTTCGTCCTAGTGCTGGTATTCCTCTGCTTCTCCATATGGCGTGACCTCTCGCGCGATCCGCTCATGATCCAGGGCGCGCTGGCCAAAGAGGTGCTCGAACAGTCCGTGGTTGAGGGCGTTGGGCGCCACAAAGGTGAGGCCTTCGCCCTCAATACCCACGAGTATTCGCCAGATGAAGCGATTGAATTGCAGGAGATTTTTGACGACGACGATCGCCGCGCGATCACCGATTCAGCCGACTAGTCCACTCGCTCGGCACAGGCTGCGGGGTGGGGATACTGGAAGTTTCGCCGTCGTCGTCGTAAAAAACACAAACAACCGGGCGGAAAAACGGGGTGCCCCGGGATAGACTGGACCACGTGTCTTTGACTATTGGAATCGCCGGGCTGCCCAACGTTGGTAAGTCAACTCTTTTCAACGCGCTCACGCGCGCGACCGTGCTCGCGGAGAACTATCCGTTCGCGACGATCGAGCCGAACGTGGGCATCGTGCCGCTTCCCGATCCGCGACTGGACGTGCTGACGGAGATGTTCCATTCCGCCAAGACGGTGCCCGCGACCGTGTCTTTCGTTGATATCGCGGGGATTGTGCGGGGTGCTTCCGAAGGTGAAGGACTCGGCAACCAATTCTTGGCGAACATCCGCGAGGCGGACGCCATCTGCATGGTCACGCGCGCCTTTTCTGATCCGAACGTGGTGCACGTGGACGGGCGGGTGGATCCGCTGGACGATATCGAAACCGTGACAACCGAGCTGATTCTGGCCGATATTCAGACTCTGGAGAAGCAGATTCCTCGCTTGCACAAGGAAGTGACCGGCAAGAAGATCTCCAAGGATGTGGTGAACGTGGCCGAGGCGGCGCTCGCGATTCTGGAGGAGGGGAAAACCCTTTCCGCGCACGGCGGGGATCTGGATCCGGACATCATCAAGGAGTTCCAGCTCATGAGCTCCAAGCCGTTCATCTACGTGTTTAACACGGACGAGGATGGACTTGCCGATGAGGCTATGCAGGCAAAGCTGCGCGGCGCTGTGGCGCCCGCCGAAGCGATTTTCTTGGACGCGAAGTTCGAATCTGAGCTGGTCGAACTTGAGCCCGACGAGGCCGCTGAAATGCTCGAATCCACCGGGCAGGAAGAATCCGGGCTGGATCAGCTGGCCCGCGTTGGTTTTGACACGTTGGGCTTGCAGACCTACCTCACAGCCGGCGAAAAGGAATCGCGCGCGTGGACCATCCACAAGGGCGACACTGCTCCACAGGCCGCTGGCGTGATCCACACCGATTTCGAGCGTGGCTTCATTAAGGCCGAGATCGTGTCCTACGAGGATCTTGTTGAACTTGGTTCTCTTGCTGAAGCGCGTGCCCACGGGAAAATGCGCATGGAGGGCAAGGACTACGTCATGCAGGACGGGGACGTGGTGGAGTTTCGGTTTAACGTCTAGCGTTATTGACGCCATGCGTTAAGTTTGGCATGATCGGCGGATCATCAGACTGTCCGCGGATTGAGAGGCGGAGCGTGCGTGGCTTCGTGAATCGACGCGACGTATCGATCCTAGAATCCATAAGACGGCGAATCGAAAACGGCATCGGCTGGATGCTGGGCCAGAAGATGTTGAGATCACGGACTACCACTGAGGAGGAGACCATGGCTGAGAAGCTCTACCCGCCGATCCACCCGGGGGAGGTCCTCATGGAGGACTTCATCGAAGGATTCGGCATCACCCAGAATAAGCTCGCCGTGTCGATTGGTGTGCCGCCACGGCGGATCAACGAGATCGTGCACGGCAAGCGTGCGATCACGGCTGATACCGCACTGCGCCTCGGCCGGTACTTCGGCATCGAGCCCCAGTTCTGGCTGAGCCTGCAGACCCGTTATGACCTTGAATTGGCAGAGGATCGGGCCGCGGACCAGATCTCCGCGATCACCCCGCTGCAGGTTGCGTGATCGGTCGGCTTGGTAAGGCATAAGAACCGGCTAGACGTCACAAGGACAACACAACAAAGTGGAATGTGACCTTATGGCACAGCATCGCATTTATCGGATGACGTGGGCAGAGCTTTACCCTAACTACGTACAAAAGGCCGAGCGTAAGTCTCGCACGAAGGACGAGGTTGATGAGATCCTGCGCTGGCTCACAGGCTACAGTCAGGAACAGCTCGATCAGATCCTTGAGACGGACACGAACCTCGAGCAGTTCTTTTCGCAGGCGCCTCAACCCAACAAGGCGCGCCTCCAGATCAAGGGAGTCATATGCGGGGTGCGTATCGAGGAGATTGAGGAAGATCTCATGCGCGAAATCCGCTATCTTGACAAGCTAATCGACGAGCTCGCCAAGGGGCGTCCCATGGCGAAGATTCTGCGGAGCGGTGGGATGTTGTCGACTCCGGGTTCATCTACTTGATAGGTGTGTGAGCAGCGGGTGCGACAATACGTATTCCTGCGTTTCCCGCGGCCTCGGCCAGTTCGCCGTCATAGGTGATCATTTCGTCCACGCCGAGGCGGAGCGCGGTCGCCAGATGGAGCGCGTCATTGGAGCGCAGCGGAGTATGCGTCCCAGCTGCGAGCAGGTCGCCCCTAGTGAGGTCGACAAGCGTGAGGAGATCCAGTGCGTCGGACACTGCGTCCAAAGGGATGTCCGCAGGATTCCTCCCGGCGGCGCAGTGGAGTTCCGTGTGGAGAAGCCAGGAGGCGACGAGTCGGCGTCCGGGCCGGGCTAACTCCTCGAAGAGAGCATCTGATTCTCGTTCCGGCACGAGCAGCTTCATCGCCGCCGACGTGTCGAGGTAGGCGGTGGTCACCATCGGCCGCGCACGTCCTCGACCATCTCGGAGGTGGTTTTCGCAGATGGGGTGCGCCCCGAGAGTCGGCCACGGAGTCTATCTAAGGTCGCCGCGTCAGCGCGCGCCGGCCTGGCGTGGCCCTGAGAGATCAGATCGTCGAGAGTCGCGCCATCGGCAGGCCCGATGACAGCAGCAGGTGTGCCATTGTTCGTCACCTGCAGTGTTTCGCCGGCCTCAACGCGACGCAGTATCTCGGCACTGTTGTTCCGTAGCTCACGGTGGGTGATCGTCGTCATGTAGCAAAGCGTAGCACCATATGTTGTGAGGTGCCGTAGGAGGGAAGAAGTACGGTTCGAGGCGATGTTCCGCGATGGGTCCCAGTTGCGCCGCGATCCGACAGTCAAAAGATCACCACTGAGCCTTGACTGAGGTCTAGCCTCGTAGCCCCAGACGTTACCTGCGTTAATCGGTCCACCTCGTGTCACTCGGATTGTGGCCTGTGCCGATCCTGTTTGATGGCGGAGCGGCGCTTCTTGGCCTCTTGGCGTCGCCGCTTTGAGGCACGCGTAGGCTTGGTCGGGCGCCTCGGCACAGGTGGAACAATAGCCTCGCGTATCGTTGCCGCTAAGCGTTCTCGTGCCGCAGCCCGGTTGCGGTGTTGTGAGCGTTGATCGGAAGATACGACGGTGAGGACGCCGCCCGAAAGCCGTGAGCCCAGTTGCTTCAGAGCACGGTTCCGCTGAATCTCGTTGAGCGCCGCCGTCGTCGAAATATCAACACTCAACTGGACCCGCGAATCGGACGTGTTCACTCCCTGCCCGCCGGGGCCGGAGGAATGCGAGAAGCGCTCGGTCAGTTCGGCGGCGCGAATCGTGACTCCGTTCGGGGCCCCGGGACCGGGCGGTACCTGTAAATCCTCCATGCTCCCAGTGTGCCATTTTCCCGCTGCTAACAGCTTGCTGGGTTTATTCTCCTGCGAACGACTGCCATCGTTTGATTGAATAACTAGGGGAGTGGTACGTACAGGGAAGGACTGAATATGGAAGTCGGATCGCTCGGTGACTGGCTCAGCGCATTGGGCGGGTTGTTGGCCGTCGTAGCCGCCGTTGTTGCGTGGAGGGTGAGCGCCAAGCTCCTAACGTTGGAACAAAGCCGCGACAACAAGGCGAGTTTGGCGGCACGGCGTTCGCAGGCCGAACTGGTGTTCGCGGTTGGTGCCGCGCTTCCTCAGCGCGGGGCCCAGAGCAAGTGGGCGGTGTACATCGTGAATGCTTCTGCGAAGCCGGTCTATGACATGATTGTTCACACTCAAAAGCTCGATGGCTCGGCGCAGAACGCCGATCTGAAACTTGGCGCCGTTCCGCCGGGACGGTTCATTGTGCCATCACATCAGACGTATCATTGGGACACTTTGCACGACTATGATCGGATCGAGGAACCGGTCGAGTTGCTAGTGAAGGGCAAAGGCAACCAAATGGTTACATGTGTTGAGTTTCTCGATGCCACGAGAGTGCCGTGGAAGCTGAACAACGGAACCGAGATCGTTGAGGCGAGTGGATCTGCGCTGGGCGGTAGATAATGGTTTCGGACGCAGGGCAGGACGGCGATGGTTGTGTCCCTTAGCAGTAGAGACTTCGACGACGATGTCCTCACTGTGCGTTGGGACCTGAACCGAACTGCGGATGAGATCTGGTCACACATCGTTAATCCAAGCTATGTGGAGCAATGGCTTGGAGCACCGATTTCGTTCAATACCGCTGTTGGAGGCGAGATTCGGATCGATCATGGCGATGGCTACATCTGCCGTTCGA
>NZ_JBQCZW010000021.1:27007-44830 GCF_052089425.1 Ancrocorticia sp.
CGTGCGAGGTAGAACTCCGCCGCATTGTTCCAGAACACCGCTTCGATCTGCTCTGGATCGAGGTTTTGGGCGATGATGGAGAAGTCTTCGTTGGCAAAAGGTCTCCGGGCGCGAGTCGAGGGCAAATCGGTGCCAACCATCAACGCAGATGGGTTGACCTTCATGATCGCTCGAATGACGGCCAAAGGGTCGAGTTCAACGCGACCGAATCCGGTGGCTTTGACCTTTGCGCCTCCTTCGACGAGGCGTAGCAGCTGGGGCAAACCATCTTGGTGCAGGCCAAGGTGGTCGATGCTGATCGCAGGAAGCGCAGAGAGGCGGACGAAAAGTGCCTCGTCAATCGTGCGCGAATCGATGTAGAACTCGGAGTGCCAGCCAGCCACTTCGTGCACGCGGCGAGCGAGGCGATCTACGTCCTCCAGATTCGCGGATCCCCCGCGAGCGACGTTGAACCGTACCGCCCGGACGCCGTCCGCGTCCAGCTCAAGGACTTGTTGGTCGGTGGTGTCCGCTGGGATTTGCGTGACCCCGACATAGTTATTGCCAAGGGACGTAAGTGCAGCGGTGAGGTAACTCTGGTCGAATGCTTGGAATGATCCGGAAACCACCGCGCCGCCGCTGACACTCAGGCCGGCAGTGTTCAGGCCTGCGATGCGGGTCTGATAATCGGAAACCGTGAACGGTTCTGGCAGAAACCCGTTATTCTCCACGACGGGATAGGCGGGATCGATGATATGCAGATGACTGTCGAAGACACGTTGTGTCATGGATCAGTTCCTCCTACTGCCGGTGAACGAACGCTGCCCTGCCCGTTTTCTCTAGCGTACGTGCTTGTATCGCATAATAGACTTGAGGATCTCGGAGCGGCCTTGAAGTCGCGACACTGCGCCTAGAACGCGCTACTGCGATGAGAAGGATGCTGATGAACACGGACTCCACTTCCAGACTTCGCTCTGTTTACGGGGAGACGAAGATGACCGGCTGGGATTTTTCAGTTCTTGACGGGAGGCTCACCGCAGATGAGCCGTGGTGGGATTTCGAAGCTGATTGCTTGAGCGCGATGCGCGCGAGATTGCACGGGCGCTCAGTCCTGGCGGGCGCTTCCTGACCCAGCAGGTCGATGGGCACGATGCACCAGAGATCCACGAGTGGTTCGGCGAAGATTACCTCTATCCGCACGTCACGCTTGAGCGATACGCCCGGGAGCTCGAAGGCGCCGGGCTACGTATTGACGTTGCGGATGAGTGGGAAGGAACGATGGTTTTCGACGACGCCGAAGCTCTCGTCACCTACCTTGCACTCGTTCCGTGGGACGCTCCCGGCTTCACCGTAGATGAGCACGCGGAGGTGCTTGCTGAGCTCGCCTCGCGCCGTCCCATTCGCGTAAAGCAGCGCCGCTTCCGCGTGTACGCGAGCAAGCCGTAAGCCCTTCCTCGCAACCTGAGGGTACTGAGGGCAGACACCTTGCGAGCTCGCTCGGAAGGCTGTGCAGCAGGGAAAGTGACGGCATTCGTTATCGCCACAACGTAGGCTTATCAGTGGGCTGCGCAGTACGGATTGAGAGTGGATCGGCAAATTCGGGCCGTGCAGCCCGATGCCTCACTCATGCTCCTCTGATAACGGAGCAGAGGCTTGGGGATGATCGTGGTATGCCGCTTCAGGCAGTGCCGCCGCAACATCACTGGCGGCGTCGCCCCATCGCGAAACAGATACGTTCTCCAATCCCTGCCATCGTGCCGCCTCCAGCAACTCGGCAGCGATCCGAGCAGCCCCATCGCCGGCCGCATCAGGTTCCCACCACGCCGATTGCACAAGCAGAGTCGAATTACCCCTGTCCGCTTTGAGATCCACACGCGCCGCGATGCGATCGCCCACGAGCACCGGCAGTGAATAGTACCCATATTTCCGCTTCTTGGCGGGTGTGTAGATCTCGATTCGATAGTCGAAATCGAACATTCGAGAGGCGCGCTCGCGAAACCAGACGACCGGGTCAAAAGGGGAAAGAAGAGCCGTGCGGTCAATTCGCCGTGGCAATTTCGCATCGCGATGAAGCCATACAGGCAACGCCGCACTGTTCTTCTCCCATCCGGGCACGCGAACCGGAATGAGTTCGCCAGTATCCACGAGGTCCGCGATGGCCGGCCGGATATCACGAACCCGAATACGGTAGTAATCCGCCAAATCGCTTGTGGTAGCAACACCGTATGCGCGAGCTGCGCGGCGTGTGAGCTCGCGGATCGCATCCGCCTCGGGGACTTCCTGCCCCAGAGCACTCGCAGGAATCACCTGTTCGGCCAATCCATACCGGCGCTCAAAGCCGTTGCGCCCGGCAATGGCCACCTCTCCGTAGCGCCACAGCATCTCCAATCCCCGTTTGACATCGCCCCAGTCCCACCAAGCGCCCCGGTTTCCGCGAACCTCGCCAAGATCGATTTCGGATGGGCGTAGGGGCCCTCGTGCGGCAAGCTCGCTCTTGAGTTCGTCCAAGAACCCCGCATTTTCTGCCATCCATGTTCCAGGCGCGCCGTAACGCCGCCGAAAATGGTCCATACGAAACTGCCACAGTCCCCAATCTGCGGCCGGGATCAGCGCGGCCTCGTGGGCAACGTATTCCACGTAGCGCGACCGCCCACCAAACAGCAACCGATCGAAGGTGTCGCGGTCATAACTGCCCAGCCGTGAGAACAGCGGCATGTAGTGCGAGCGCGCAAACACGTTGACCGAATCGATCTGCAAGGCGCCCATCCGCTCGATCGCTGTGTGGATTCTGCGTGTGCTCACAGCGCTGGGACGCGAGCCAGAAAAACCCTGCGCACCAAGCGCAATTCGGCGTGCCTGCGTCAGGCTGAGAGTCTCAGATCCGGAAAACGTCATGGCTTCACACTATCGCCCCGCTCCGACAGCTTCGCGTAGCTCGTTTATGTTCGCCCGCTGTCTTTTTGGTTGTGGAGCACAGCAACACCGAGCAGTATGATTCAGGTATGACTAAGAAGATTGCGATAAGTCTTCCCGATGAGCAAGTGAACTCTATCCGTCGCGCCGTTGATCAGGGGAGAGCGGCATCCGTTTCCGGCTACATCAGTTCGGCGGTCGCGCGGGCTGCGCGCGAAGATAGTCTTGTCGAGCTACTAGATGATCTAGATCTTGAACTCAGTCCAGTCAGCGAAGATGACATGGCATGGGCTGACAAGGTTCTAGGTCTGGGATGATGCGCGGCGCCGAAGTTGAAGCACTGACGCTTGATACTGGTGCTTTGCTTGCATTAGAACGCGGCGATTCCAAGGTCCGCGCCTTGTTGAGGCGGGCCACTGAGCGGGGGATCGAACTGTCGGTTCCAGCAGGGGTCGTCGCTCAAGCGTGGCGTGGAGGGCCACGTCAGGCGCGAGTTGCTCGGCTTCTTGCGGACCCTTCAGTCCGTGTAGTCCCACTCGATGATCCGACTGCGCGTGCTGTCGGATTGTTATGCGGACGTAGTAGGCACGCGGATATCGTTGATGTGCATGTTGTTCTCGACGCAATGGCGCGGGGCCGAGTTGCCGTGACATCTGACCCGAGCGATCTTAGATCAATCGACCCCAGCGTGAGGTTGATTGTGGTGTAAGGAGAACCCGTCGTCGTCCCAAAATAAACTCAGCTGTAGTCCGCGAAAAGCATACGTGCGCCACCATCCACCGTCATCCTCCCGCCGTACGGCACGATCCATTGGGGTCGAGTGTGCCCAAACGGAGGCCCCACCACGATTACGGCGCGCGGGTTGTATGTGTGGAGGACGCTGAGGGCGACGTCCCGTTGTTCGTTTCGCTTGTGCCTGCGTTCTTCGGAAGAGAGTTTCGTGGTGAAATCGGACGTGGGAGGCCTAGCGACGACGACGGCCCCCACCTCCCCAAGCAGTCCACGTTCACCCAGCGAGCGTAGAATCCATCCGAACTCGCGGGCCGGTAGGAGCTCTTCGGAGGTCTCGATGATCAGGATGCCGCCGCGGACCACCACTGGGTCTGTTGGAAAGCGCCCAGCGGTGAGCATCCATTGAATCACCTCGGCGCAACCGCCCCACGTGCGGCCGGTGACCGTTTGCTTGGGCCCGGCCCATGTCCATGGTTCGGTGGGTTCGCGCTCCCCGAATTCGTTCAGCGCCCGCGGATCGTTCCAATCGCAGCCGAAATCTTCCGACTCTCCGGGATCCGCCACTTCGAGGCGATCTCCAGTCAGCAGGGCCGCGCGCAGCGACTGTTCGTGTACCGGATCCACATGAGGGCCGGGACCCAGATGAACCTGCGTGGAGCCACCGTAGAATCCCGGGATGCCGAGGTTCCAGAGCCAGTTGAGGATATTGGTGTTGTCGCTATAGCCGAGGAAAGGCTTCGGGTCGCAAAGGACGGTGCGGGAATCAAGGTGCGGGACCACGGTAATCTGATCCTCCCCGCCGATCGTGGAAAGCACAGCCCTAATCTCGGGATCGGCGAAGGCGGCATTGAGGTCTGCGGCGCGATCTGCGGCGGATGCGCCAAGCCGCCTAGTGGTGGGGTACTCGACAGGAATGAGCCCCGTTATGTCCGTGAGGCGGCGCATCGCCTGCTCGTGGATCTCAGGGGCGAGGCCAGGGGCGGCGAACGATGGAGACACGATGGCCACCTTGTCGCCCGGTTTCGCTTTCGGGACGCGCACAAACTCCATGCGGGCGATTATAGCGAGGGACAGCCCGGTAGGGCGCAGAATTCGGGGAATTGCACGGCATTGTGGGCGCTCACGCCGTTAGACCAGCCGCGGCCAAGTGGGCACTCAGCCTCGGTACTCTAACTACTCTAACCCCCAAACGTTAGAGTAGTTAGAGTAGCGTTCTAGTTGAGGCCCTAGCGCAACCCCACTAACGCAGCGGCCGGTTCACATCCGTCCGCAGCTCGGATTCGTCAACGTCTCCAGGTTCGTTGAAATACAGGTTGAACACTTTTCCCACCACTCCAGCCGGATCGGGCACCGCCTCTTTCAGTCCATTTTCCGCAATGAACGTGGTGATCCGATCGTGAGCCTCGGTGATCTGCGTGTACGGACCTTCAAGGTGAGCCGCCACAACCTTCTGCTCCGGAACCTCGAACACGTCAAGTGGTGCTTCGGTCACAGTTCCGGGCGCGACAGGCAGGAAGACCGAGAGCTCAGGATCTGCATCCACAAACGTCGGGTCATGCTCGAACACGCCTCCTGGCCCCAGCGGAACGATCCGCTGGCGCCCCAATTCGGTCATCAGGCGTTCCCATAGTGGCCCCTCATCGGAGTAGGTGGGAACGGTTCCGCGAACCGCAGCCACGCTCATCGCGGGCACAGTCATACGTTCGATTTCGATCTTGCTCATGTTGTTTCCCCTTACGGAGTCGAGCATCCTGTCGATGTGCTGCAACCGCTGCGTGGCAGCGCGTTGCTCCAGTTCGAGCGCATCGCGCTGTGTGACGAGCGCGCGCTCAAAGATGGGGCTCTCACGGGCGGCGAGGAGCGCTGCCATGGCGGAGACGTTGAAACCCACGTCGCGAAGTTCCCTGATCAGTAGGGCATCGGCCACTTGCTCTCGTGTGTACCACCGATGCCCGATCTCATCCACGAGCGCGGGCACCAGAACGCCACGTTCGTGATAGTGGCGTAGCATCCGCACGCTGAGCCGGGTCAGCGAAGAGAACGCACCGATGGACATTGGTTCGAGGGTCTCGGCCATACAGAGAGAGTAGCTCCTGACATCGTGTGAGGGTCAAGATAGAGTAATTGGGTGATTGAGTACGAGGGCACCGTGAGTTTGAGGGCTTTGGAGGACGACGACGCCGAAGCAGTTCTCGCCGCCTTCACATCCAACTCTGACATGGCCAGGCAAGGCGAGGATGTGCGGCAAGTTTCTCATCGCCGGCCAGCGCATCGACGTGAACACGTCTGGGCGGCTGCGCTCAGATCCTTGGCCTGCCTATAATCCACTATGACTACGAAACAGCCAGCCATGTCCCCTTCCGCCATGCCACCTGAGCAGGTGTTGGACCGCGTGACTGGGCCGCGCCGGGCCGAGGCGGATCAGCTAATTGAGATCCACCGCGAAATCAGCGGATTTGAACCAGTGGTTTGGGCGGGCCGCATCATTGGCTTCGGAGAGTATGAATATCGATATGCGAGCGGCCATAGTGGCCGTGCCCCCAGACTCGCATTCGCGACGGGGCAGGCCAAACACACTTTCTATCTGGTCAGCGGATTTGCCGAAATGTGGCCCGACCTTGTGGAACAGTTTGGCAAATGTCGCGTGAGTCAGGCGTGCCTCTACTTCACTCGTCTCACTAGTGTGGATCCCGAAGCTCTGCGTGAGCTTTTACTTCGCACGTTCGCGCATACCGTTGATGTGGACTGAGGTTGTGCACCATCAGTGAAAATGGAGTTCCTCTGACGATCCGAAGTTGGCCTGTTGATGCGCCCTCCAGATGCGTAGAATCTTGTCATCGAGATAGGGGGCACCCGTGACAATTACGATTGAGTTGACGCCAGAGCGTGAGCGTCGGCTTGCTGTGCTAGCTGAGAAACAAGGGCGCTCTGTAGACGATGTAGCACGCGACTTACTCGACGATGGGATCGATGAAGCCGATCTGGCTGATTACTACAGGCAGTGGAAAGATCGGGGGCGTCCGTCGCGCCCAGCTGCGCAGCTGTGGGATGAATTAGAGCTTTGAACGTGTGGACTCTAGCGACGACAAAACGTTTTGACAAAGAACTCTCGCGACTTGACCGCAAGATTCAGCAACGGGTTAAGAATTATCTCGAAGAGGTGTGCGCGCTTGAGGAACCGCGAGCACGGGGGAAAGCTCTAACGGGTCCGCTCGCAGGACTGTGGCGCTACCGCGTAGCAGACTATCGCGTCGAGGTAGAGATCTCTGATTCTGAACTTGTCGTCGTTGCCATTCACGTTGGGCATCGTTCTGCGGTGTACCGATAGCGTGAGCGACTTTGTGGATTATGCGCCCGGTACGCACGGACACAGCCGGGGCTGGATCAGCATTCGCGGTGCCGAAGCTGGCGACGCGGTAGGGATCGGGGGCGGGGTTATGGCAAGTAGGGGAGGAACCATCGAGAGTAGCCTTGCCATGGCGGAGGCCTTAATCCGGGAACGTTGGGTTTTGACGGTGGCCGAGGATCTGAAAGCAAATTCGCTCATCGTGGGGTTGTCCGGCGCGGTGCAGCGGCACGTGCGTAGTGAAGACGTTGACGACTGGCTCGTCGCGGGTTTGACGGTCCGGTCCGAGTATCGACGGGTCGGCGTTGCCCTACGTCTGCTCGATTCCGTCATCTAGGCGGTAGCGCGTGAAAACCACTTGGTGGCACGTGATGACGAGGCAGTGCTTCCAGACGAAGGCTCGCCGGTAGACGAGACCGCACCTGGAGACCCGGTTGTACCTCCAGCCGAAGCCGCACCGCTCTACAGCGTCATTAATGCACGTAATCGTGCATCGATCACGCTTCATGAAAAGCTTGGCTTTGTTGAGGCTGCCCGCGGACATACCTTCGCCGGAATCACCTTCACAGGAGGCGTCGGGGTGCTGATGTCAGTGACGGCAGGCTTCAATTCCGCTTGTCTCAGCGAGAGCTAGATTCTCCCGTTCCGACTCGTCATAGAACAGTGATGAGCGCACTGGCCGCCCGAGCCGTTGCCTTTGAACTCGGAGCTGTAACGCTACTCTAACTACTATAAACCTCAAACCTTAGAGTAGCGTTCTAGTTGAGCCGCCAGGTAGCTCGGGGTCCTTGACCGATCCTCGTGTGTGACCTTTACTCATGTATAACTGACCGTTTTGGAATGGAACATAGTTGCCTTCTGACCTTCTCTCTTTGAATCTCTCGATCGATCCCCTCCTGCCACCCATGAGCGCGGCGAAAGGGCCGAGTCTCTCCATCAAGCCGCTGGCGTCGGCTACTCGCGAGCAGCTCGCCAGGCTCTATCTCTCGAGTTACCCGCCCGAGGTTGGAACAGCGACGCTCTCCGAAGCGAGACAAGAGATTGAGGAATCATTCGCTGGCACATACGGTGTCTTGCGCGACGATGCGAGTGGTGTTGCCACCGTAAGTGGCCGACCCATCGGCGCAATCATGGTCACTGAGCGCTCGATCTGGGATGAAGGCCTGCTTGGGCCGTTCGTTATCGATCTTTTCGTGGCCCCAGAGGCAAGAGGGAATGGGGCCGGCGCGATGCTTGTGGGCCACGCCGTCGAAGCGTGCAGAGCAGCCGGCGATTCGAAGCTCTCCTTAAGAATTGGAGAGGGCACGTCGCCCGCGGCCCACGCCATCTACTCCAAGTGGGGCTTCACGCCCGCCTGACTCGGCGCGAGACGAGCGCCTGACATCATGTCAGGGTCAATATAGGCTGGCCTGATGATTAAGAACGGCGACGAACCCACCCTCCGACCCCTGCGGACCACCGATGCAGAGGCAGTCCTCGCCGCCTTCGCATCCAACCCCGACATGGCCAAACAAGGAAGCGTGCCCAGCTTGGACGACGCCGCACGCTACGCGGAAAATCTGCTCAGCCCCGAATCACCGCACAAACCATTAGCAATCGCTCACAACGGCACTCTGGTCGGCCTCGTGTGCGTGAGCGTTGACGCCGAAAACCGCAGCGGCTGGTTCTGGTACTGGATGAATGAGAGCGCTCGCGGGCGCGGATGGATGAGTCGCGGTGCCGCAACGGTGGCGGACTGGGCGCTGACCGAATTGAAGCTCGAACGTCTGGAACTTGGCCATCGGGTTAACAATCCTGCGTCAGGAGCCGTGGCGAAAGCAGCCGGCTTCCTCAAAGAGGGAACAGAACGCGGCAAGTTCCTCATCGGTGATCAGCGCATCGATGTGGACACTTACGGGCGCCTGCGCTCTGACCCGTGGCCTACGTATGAGCCGCTCGCACAAGAATAGATAGTCATCCGTGAAGGCTGGAGGAGATTGGCGGAGATGGAATCTCGTTGATGTCCGCCGGGCGCCCGGCCCACACCTCCTACGGAAATACGGGTGATTTACCTTATATTTTCGCGTGACACGCTTGGGACTTTGGTCTAGGATCGTGGCAACTCATCTTAGCTCATCTCCATATTCGTACCACCAGTAGAACCTCTAGGGAGAGGTCCGCGAATAGCTGAGATGTCAAAAATATAAGGAGGCATGCGTGAGCACACCGGATATTCGACCCGACAGCCCCGTATCAGAGGGATCGCAGGATCAGGGACCTCCGAAACGGAGGCTCCATAAGAAGGTATTCGGCATTGGACTAGGCATTGTCCTTGCCGTGATCGTCTACTTCTTGATGCCGAAGGGTGTTCATCCTTCGGTGGCGGATTCCGAGATTGTGGTATCTGACAACGCCCTCGCGATGGCTGCGGCAGTGGCCGTACTGATGGGCACGTGATGGGTAACGGAAGCCATCCCGCTGGCGGCAACGGCGCTCGTACCCGTCGTCGTCTTTCCTTTTGCGGGCGTGAGGGACTTCGAAGCCACGGCGGCTCCGTACGCAAATCCCACAATTTTCCTCTTCATGGGCGGGTTCTTCCTCGCGCTGGCAATCCAACGCTGGAATCTTCACCGGCGTATCGCGTTGCGGACCGTACTGCTGGTTGGCACCAAGCCGAAGCAGATTATCCTTGGCCTGATGATCGCCACGGGAATCCTCACGATGTGGGTGTCGAATACTGCCACGGCCGTCATGATGCTCCCGATCGCGCTTTCCGTTTTGTCTCTCCTGTATCAGGACGCGGGTGCGGGGGAGAAGCTCAAGTCCAACTTCGGTAAGGGGCTCGTGCTGGGTGTCGCATACGCCGCCTCGATCGTTTCCGTTTCCACCATTATTTCGACCCCGCCGAACACCCTGCTCCGCGCTCACCTCGAGGATACGTACGACATCACGATCACGTTCGGCCAGTGGATGCTCTTCGGGACGCCGCTCGGCTGGGGATTCCTGTTCGTTGGCTGGTTCATTCTGGTGCGCGTATTTCCGCCCGAGATCGACGAGCTCCCCGGAGGCAAAAAGGTCATTCAGGACGAAATCGAAAAGATGGGTCCGATGTCCAGAGGCGAGAAGATCGTGGGCGTTGTTTTCATCCTCGCCGCGCTATCCTGGGTGATCCTGCCGGCCGTCTTTCCAGACACGATTAGCGACGAACTGATCGCCATGACAATTGCACTGGTGCTGTTCCTGACGCCGGTGGATCCGTTCAAAGGTGTGCCTCTGCTCGATTGGAAGTCCGCCAAGAACATCCCGTGGGACGTGCTGCTGCTGTTCGGCGGCGGTCTCTCGCTTTCCGCAGCCTTCACGTTCACCGGCTTCTCGGCGTGGATCGGGGATCGGGCTGCCGGGTTGGCGGGGCTGCCGATCCTCGTGCTGGTCTTCCTCGTGACGGTGCTCATCGTGATTCTTACCGAGTTCACCTCGAACACCGCCACAGCGGCCGCCTTCCTGCCCATCATGGGCTCGGTTGCCATCGGCATGGGCTTCGAGGGCATGCAGGTCATGATCCTGCTGCTTCCCGTGGCGCTCGCCTCCACCTACGGATTCATGATGCCGGCGGGCACGCCGCCCAACGCGATCGCCTATTCCTCCGGCTACCTTCGGATCACGGACATGGTCAAGGGCGGGCTCTGGCTCAACGTGATCGGTGCCCTGTTGATCACGGCCTTCACGATGATCGTTGGACCGCTCGTGTTTGGATATTCGTTCTAACTGGTTGGTAGATTCTCGATTTAGATGACGGTGGGGCATCCGGTTTGTGGGTGCCTCACCTCATTTTTTGACGACGACGGCGGCTTCCCACACCTCAACCCGCCATATCCCACACCCCACCCGGCTACATCATTGTCTGACGAGCGGGTGCGGGGAGTTCCTTGGACTTATTATTGCTTGGTGAGTGAACCGAGCTCTGACCCGTCACTGTCCACAATGACCAATTGGGCACCGTCAGGATTCGGTATCGTGGCGCTGGTGGCGTTTAGAAGCCATTCGTCCACACCTTCGCAATACATTTGTGTGGAGGCCATCGGTCCAAATTCGATCGTGTCCCCTTCGGCAGTCCATGAGCCGGTGACGTGGTTGCAGCCCGTGGTGCCGGAAAGTGTTCCGTCCTCAGCGATGGTGATGTGTGGTTCGCCCTCGTCCTCTATTCCCCATGTTCCTTCAAATGAGACGGCGGGTTCCTGCGGTTCCGAGGGCGTGGAGTCTGTGCCCCCGCACGCGGAAAGACCAAAGGCCACGGTCGTGGCGGCGAAAACGGCAACAAGTGAGTGTCTGCGTATCGTCATGTTTCAACCCTATCGCGCCTGGCTTGTGCGGTGTGGTGCCCAGATGCTGCCCGAATCTACGTCCGCGTCTGATTTCCTCTAACCTACTGATGTTCACCTGAAGGTGACGAGCACATAGACGAACGCGAGGCGGGCGATGAAGACAGAGCTAGAGCGCAACCTTGGGGTTCCGGGAATCGTGTTGATGGTGGTTGCCGCGGCGGCGCCGATCACCGTTGTGGTGGCGAATTTCCCCATTATCCTCATGGAGTCGCAGAATGTTGGCGCCCCGTTGGTGATACTTGCGGCAACGATCATCCTGCTCCTGTTCTCTGCAGGCTATGCATGGATGACACAACATGTGCCGGATGCCGGCGCCTTTTACTCCTACGTGGATCGTGGCCTCGGGCGCCGCATGGGGCTTGGCACGGCGGCGATAGCGCTGCTTTCCTACGTGCTACTGACGGTCTCGATGACGTGTTATTTGGGCGTGCAGGCAGGTAACCTCATCGAGCTGTGGACGGGAATTGACCTGCCATGGTGGCTCATTTCTGCGGCGGCCATCGCCATTGTGGGCGCCTTGGGATATCGGCAGATTGACCTGTCTGCGAAGGTGCTTGGTGTGGTGCTAGTTCTCGAAGTTGTGGCAGTGCTGATTGTTGATATCGGTGTGCTTGCGTCCGGGCGTGAGCTCTCGGGGAAGCCGTTTGCGCCCGCCGAGGCATTCTCCGGTGCGCCGGGCCTCGGGCTACTCTTTGCTTTTCTTGGCTTCTTTGGATTCGAGGCCACGGCGGTGTTCCGGAATGAAGCCCGTGATCCGGAGCGGACGGTCCCGCGAGCCACATACATTGCAGTTCTCAGCATTGGCATCCTGTACACGGTGTCCTCGTGGCTGGTCTTCTCCGGGCTTGGAGTGGATTCGGCAGTGGAACAGGCAGAAGCCAACCCGGACGGCGTGATCGTTGGGCTAACGAACGATGTGGTTGCACCGATCATGGCGGATATTGTGCAGGTTCTTGTTGTCACCAGCATGTTTGCGTGCATGCTCTCCTTCCACAACATCGTGGCCCGATATCTCTTCACACTGGGGCAGCGAGGGGTACTGCCCAGTGCGCTTGGCGAGGTCCATTCTGCACACGGGGCGCCCTCGAAAGCCTCCCTCTGGGTGAGTGGGATTTCCGCTGTGATGGTGGCAGTTTCCGTAGCTTTTCGGTTGGATCCCGTCACTCAGGTTTACACGTGGTATTCGGGAGTTGGCGCGATGGGCATCATCTTTATGATGGCGTTGACAGGCATTGCCGTTGTCGTATTCGGGATGGGGTT
Organism: Ancrocorticia sp.; assembly: GCF_052089425.1. Lineage (NCBI taxonomy): Bacteria > Bacillati > Actinomycetota > Actinomycetes > Actinomycetales > Actinomycetaceae > Ancrocorticia > Ancrocorticia sp. The sequence continues at coordinate 39,599 of NZ_JBQCZW010000021.1, forward strand.
ACGCAAGGTTGGTGCAGGGCGCAGCCCGTCTACCGCGATTATCGTGTTTTCGTCTCTGGGAGTGGTGGGGCTTTTGGGCGTTCTCGCGATCACAGTGTGGAACTTCCCTGTCATGGTGGGCGGGACCATCGCAGCCGTTATTTGTGGCGCCATTCTGGTGGCCGTGTTTGTGGGCGGGCTGTTCCTTCCGGGAAGCACCGCGTCCCGGAAGCAAACTGATCATGCCCCGTCGTAGACCGAGAGGTTCGCGCAGTTTTGAGAAAGGTATCCGCGGAGGGGAAGTAATTCGTAGGATCAGCGTGTGCTTGTGATCTCCTCATGGTAAGGAAACCTATGGACACGAACGATTCCCCTGTGAGTCCGCAGAATAGTACGGGCGACGATTTCGGCGGGGAGCAGCCGCACGAAGAGGCTGGGCGGCCGACCGAGCAGCTTGGTGAGCCGGATGGAGAGCTTACGGGCCAAGTTGGGAGTCCGACCGAGCAGGTCGGCCACCCGACGGAACACATCGGCCAACCCGTTGATCAGGCAGCTGGATATCCCACGGAGCAATATCAAGCTGCTCAGTATGAAGCCGGGCCGGGGCCGTACGCCGGGGTGCCGCCCGCTTACGCGCCAAGAGGTCAGTGGCCGGGACAGCCGCACGGGGCGCCGCCAGCTGGGCAAGGGTTGCCGCCAGCCGCTCAGAGCGCACAGCTAGGCCCGCAAGGGGTACGACCAGCCGTGCAGGGGCCGCCGCCCCCACAGCCCCCATATGGCTACTACCAGCCGCCGCCGAATCAGCCACCCCAGGGCAATCGCACGAAAAAGCGCCGCGTCAAGATGTGGCTGACGATCATCGGGTTGCTACTATTCCTGATCCTTGCAGCGTTTGTGACAGTTCAGGTGATGAACGCTGGGCGTACGCCGGAGGCCAGCGTCAAGGAGTATCTCGGATACATTGCTGCAGGGGATGCTACCTCTGCAACTGAGATGGTGGATCCGGGCATTCCGAACGGATCCCGGCTTCTGCTGACAGATGAGACGCTGGAGGTATCCACAGCAAAAATTGAAGTCATCGATGTGACATCCAGCTCGAACTTTGACGGCTCGGAGTACTATGTGACGGCCACCTATTCACTCGATGGAGAGCGGCTGGACCGTGTGTTTACTGTGCTGCCGGGAGATAATGAGTTCCTCTTCCTGAACACATGGGAAATTCAGGATGCCATGGTGTTGAGAGCTAACGTCGAATCTGATTGGTATCCCGAGCTGAGCGTTGGCGGAACCACAATTCCTGTGGGTTGGAGCTATGGAGATTCAGAAGTTCAGGACCAGTTCATTTACCCGGGGATATATGAGGTTACTGCTCCCGGCGATGCTGGTTCGTATGTGTCCGCTGAGCCCCAGATTCTGAAGGTGACCGGTGCAGGGGACGGCGCGAACAGTATCTACGTTCAGCCGGAGATCACTGATTCACTCAAGGACCTTGTGCTGGAGGAAGCCGTCGCGCAAGTGAACTCGTGTGCCAGCGTTCCGGGAAATATGGATTCCGAGTGCCCGTATTCGGTGGGTGCGACGAACTTGCAGTCGCTCGAGGTCACGTCGCTGCCGGACGGGTTCAACGACGTCTCCTTGGATATTTTCGAGACCAATGAAGCCGTTATCACGATTAAAGAGAATCCTTCCTCGTTCAACGAGAACCCCGAACCGGAAGAGATCGAGTTTACCCTGCACGGGAATGTGATCTTGGAATACGGGGGCGAACCCGAGATCACGATTGAGGGCAGTTACGAGAGTTGGTGAGTGAGGTTGGGGGAGCGTTCGTCGTCGTCAAAAAGAATTGGCGACGACGACGAAGCCACTCCCCTCTCTCCCACCATATGTACGCGACTAGGCCTAGATGATGCTTGAGGCCGCGAGGTAGCCGGCGTGGATGGCCTCGCCAACCTTGGCTGGCTGTACGCAATCGCCTATTGCCTGTACCTCAATGCCCCGATCTTCCAGTGCTTTCGTGAGCGAAACGTTGGGCAGCACACCGAAGGCAGAAATGACGGTATCGGCCGGAATAGTGTGTTCGCCGTCTACCGCCGTGGTTGTCACTCCGTCCGCAGTCACGGATGTGACTCGGTGGCCCGTGTAGAGCGTGACGTTGGCACGATCAAGCTCACGCAACAGGGTGATGCGATTGATGGCCAGCATGTCGCGTGCTATATCGTCCGCCATCTCTACGATGGAGACGGCGTGGCCGGCCTCGGCCAATTCGAGCGCCAAATCCGCGCCTGATAATCCACCGCCAGCAACCACAACGCGCCTGCCGAGTGGTGCGCCCTCGTGGGCCTCGATAACTTCCACAACGTTTGGGCCGTCAATTCCGGGAATCGCCCCGGGGACTAATGGCTTGGAGCCAGTTGCCACGATGATGTGATCGGCTCCTTCGAGAACCTGATCGTCGGGCGAAACGTCGTGGCTCAGGTGGACGTTCACAGGAGAATCCTCAAGTTGGCCCTCCCACCAGCCGATCATGCGGAACAGCTCGCGCTTGAAATCTGGCGTTGCCGCGGGAAGTAGAACACCGCCCAGCTTGTCAGCGCGTTCGTACAGATCAACCTGATGGCCTTCCTCGGATGCCACCCGTGCGGCTTCCAGGCCCGCTGGTCCGCCACCCACAATGGCAACCTTGCGGGCGTTATCCGCCTTGACGATACGGCGATCCAACTCGCGCCCTGCCTCGGGATTGACAGCGCATCCCAGCGAGTCACCTGCGAGCACGCCGCCAATGCACATAGCATTGCAGCGGATACACGGGCGGATGTCACCCGGACGGCCGGCGGATAGCTTGGCGACCCATTGCGGGTCCGCGATCAGGCCGCGGCCTAGTCCGATCAGATCGGCATCGCCGGCGGCAAGAACATCCGTGGCCGTTGCTAGATCAAGATTTCCACAGGCGACGACGGGGATCGATACCGCGTCCTTCAGAATTCTGGCGGCCGAGACCATGCAGCCGTCTCCCAAGTAATAGGGTGGGAATACGTAATCCATGGCCTCGTAGGAGCCGTCATCGGCAAGAATGAGGTCCACGCCCGCCCTCTCGAGCTCTTGGGCGATCTTGACGGACTCTTCCGCAGTACGGCCACCTTCGAAACGTTGATCCACCGAAAGGCGGATGCTGACCGGGAAGCCCGGGATGGCCTGTTTGATTCCCTGAATGATTTCGACGACGAAGCGGCACCGGTTTTCCGTCGAGCCACCGTATTCGTCCTCTCGGTGGTTCCATTGCTTGCTCAAGAATTGGTCAACCAGATATCCGGTGTGCCCATGGATATCGATGGCATCGGCGCCAACGCTGGCAGCGCGAACAGAGGCTTCCACCATCCGCTGGACGAGCAGGTGGATTTCATCGATCTCAAGGCCGCGCGACATCACGTTCGGATCCCCGAAGGCGGGAACGGCCGAGGCAGAAACCGGGGCTTCTTTCAGATCGCTCAGGTCCGCGTTTCGGCCCTGTCCCGGCGTCAGCTGGAAGCTGAGCTTCCCGCCCACCGAGTGAATGGAGTCAACCAGCTTCTTCATGCTGGGCAATGCGGCATCCGAGAATAATGCGGGCAAATGTGGGTTCGGGGCTTCAAATTCATCGCTGATTTGGCACGCTGCGGTAATGACGAGCGCAGTTCCGCCGGCTGCCCGTTCCGTGTAATAGGCGATCTCTCGATCGGAGAACAATCCTTCGGGTGTTCCCAAGCCACTCCCCATCGGGAGCATAATGACGCGGTTGGAAAGCTCGAGATTTCCAAGCGTGATGGGTTCGAGAATGCGTTCGTATTCGGATGTCATGGTAGTTAGTGTCCTCATGAATATAAGTGGCGCGCTGCGTGACAAGCGCACAGGACTGCCTTGCTTTCAGTCCACTGACATCATGTTTTCACGAAAGATGCTCGGAGGCGTGGGAGCATGGTCCTTGGTAGAACTAGCCGGGATTTAGAACTAGCTGGGTTTAGAACTAGCCGGGCTTCTCAAGCAGTCTCTCCTTAGATTTGGGCGGCCCGAGGCGCTAGGCGTCCCGTCTACCTCCTCATCTCGCTCTGTGGACACCGTTTACGTGTGTGAAACATACGCACAGTACCCTTGCGCTCAAGCGTTGGGACAACGATCGGACCTACCCACCGACCTTATCTAGCGACAATATTCACCGAGAAAACCTATTATTCACCGAGACAACCCACTGGGATATCCCAATAAGACCCAATAAGAACTGAACCCTGACGCTTCGAATTCCGCTGGTCCTTATATTCTCGGGTTCTTATAACATGATCGGGTTCTCATACTGTTGAGGGCCATCCAGCGGGACTCCACCACCAAACATGGAGGCGATGTGGACGCACTTGAATCGATCCTTGACACACTCGCGGGCATCATTTGGGGCCCGTTCGTGCTTATCCCGCTCCTGCTCGGCACCGGCATCTACATGTCTGTTCGGCTCGGGTTCATCCAACTTAAGGGGCTCGGTCCCGGGCTCAGCCTAGGACTCATTCGCCGATCTGACGAAGGATCCAGCGGAGACGTCTCTCAGTACAAAGCGCTCGCTACTGCGCTTGCGGCCACCGTTGGTACCGGCAACATCGCTGGTGTTGCCACAGCTATTGCTTTGGGAGGACCTGGCGCCATCTTCTGGATGTGGGTCAGTGGCTTCTTCGGAATGTCGCTCAAGTACAGCGAGTCATTCCTAGCCGTCCGCTTCCGTACCGTGGATAAGCGAGGTGGGCGTAACGGCGGCCCTCAGCACTACCTACACAAGGGAATCAAGGGGCGCCCCGGTGCCTTCCTCGGGTGGTTCTTCACCATCGCTACGATCGTTGCATCGTTCGGTATTGGAAACATGGTTCAAACCAACTCCATCAGCGAGACCATGGAGATGAACTTCTCTGTGGCCCCTTGGGTTACCGGACTTGTGGTTGCGGTTGTCACCCTGTTCGTGCTCCTCGGCGGCGTGCAATCGATCTCTAGCGTTGCCGCAGCAATCGTCCCCTTCATGATCGTTCTTTACATCAGTGCGCAGCTGTGGATCTTAGGTGCAAACCTTGACGGACTGGGCGAAGCTTTCGGCGCGATCTTCCACGGAGCCTTCAACGGGACCGCAGCAGCTGGCGGATTCACGGGCACGCTCATCATCGCCGCTATCCAGTTCGGATTGGCTCGCGGCCTGTTCTCCAACGAATCTGGCATGGGTTCAGCCGCCATTGCGGCCGGTGCCGC
>NZ_JBQCZW010000022.1:0-42083 GCF_052089425.1 Ancrocorticia sp.
CCGCTTTAATCCAGAACATCACGATGATCTCATTCTGGCGGAAGATGACGATGCAGCCGCGCGCCAGGCCATGCTCAACTGGCGCCTCGCCCGCGGCCTCGTCTCCCCTGAGCACGCCCGTGCATTCCAATACGGTATCCAAGCTCCGGCCTCCGTCGTCGCAATTAAACCGACCGGCGCCCGCAAGGACGCGCAGGTGGAAGTGGCGCTTCGCGTGCTCATTGCCCCGCCGTCCGCCCCGAGTTGGGAAGCAGAAACCAGTGGCTACGTGTTTCCCGAGGCCCTCGCGGCCTTGCAGGTCGGCTCCCCCGTCACGGCCTGGTACCTGCCCTCTGACCCGCTGACCGTAGCGCTAACCAACGATGAAGGCTGAGGAGGAATCATGAAAGACACTCTGGCATGGCTGCTCAATTTCCCGGTAAGCAACGGCTACGCAATGGTCTTCCTCGCAGGCTTTGGCCTGTTCGGATCGATCATGTGGATATTCAGGGGCCCGGCGGACGGTTACGGAAAACTCATCAAGATTCGCGAGCGCGAAGGCCTTCCCGAACCCCGCCTCAAAGACGATCTCTTGCGCATTTACCTTCCCATTCGCCGCACGGCAGCGCTGATCCTCACAATCATCCTCGGGATATCACTGGCAGCCGGGATCCGCGGCATGACCGGAGACACGTGGGTCCGCGAGTACATCTATGAACACGGCGTCACAGCAACGGGCGTCATGCTCGATTACGACGGCCCCATTCAGTTTCAGGCCGAGGACGGGACAACCTACACCGTCATGAACGAGTTCTTCAGCCCGTCCGAATACCCGGAGGACACGTCCTTCTACGCCTACGAAGGCGATAAAGTCACGGTTCGATACCTCCCGTCCCACCCGCAGGCGTACGTGATAGATACGGCCGCCGGGGTCCAGAGAACCGATTAGTTTTTCGACGACGGCGACCTCCCTCACCCCACCGTGCCAACCTTCGGACTCGAACGCTCGCAGTCCACACTAACGCTCGCCACCGCTGACCGGCCGAAGAGGTGGATATATCCACCCTAAACATATGGATATATCCACACCTCTACTATGGATATATCCACCACATTGGTCTACTGTCTTACCATGAATACTTATCGCCCTCGCACCATCGATGCAGAGCTTTCGCGGGCATTGCAAGCCTCTGGAGCCGTGGTGATCAACGGTGCGCGAGCGACGGGCAAGACTGAATCGGCCCGCCAGCTCGCGGCGTCGGAACTGCGCCTCGACTCGGGTGATCCCCGGGCAGTCCTCGCCCGGGAGCAACCTTCCAGCGCTCTACCCGGTGCCACTCCGCGACTTCTTGACGAGTGGCAGCTGTCCCCAGGGCTGTGGAACGAGACCCGGCGAGCTGTAGATGACCGCCGCACGCCCGGGCAGTTCATCCTGACAGGCTCCGCCGCGCCTGATGACGATCCCCTCCGGCATTCCGGCGCAGGGAGGTTTCGGCAGGTCCTGATGCGCACCATGTCCTTCTTTGAAACGGGCCACTCCACAGGAGCTGTCTCGCTAAGAAAGCTATTTGAGCAAACCTCGGGCGACGATAATTTCCCCGGTAATTTCTCGGAATCCGCCATTGATTTTCACGAGGTTATCACTCGAATAGTTACTGGCGGTTGGCCGGGATGGTTCGAGATGGAGGAGCACGATGCCAGATCACAGATTCGCTCCTACATCGATGACATCGTCCAATACGATTTCCCTTCGGTGGCTGGCCCACGGCGCGATCCACGGCGCTTCGCCGCGTTCCTTGGGGCGTACGCTGGGCTTGTCTCACAGCCAGCCTCTTTCGCGGCAATAGCCCGGAGGATGGAAGAGAGCGCCTCGGTGTCCTCTGGCGGCCTCGGTGCCGCACAGCTTCACGATCTGGCCGTGCGAGTTCATCTGATTGAAGATCAGCCTGCGTGGGCACCAAAACTGCGGTCACGGACTCCCTCAATTCAAACACCTGCCCGCCACCTGCTTGACCCCTCACTTGCTGCCTCACTCCTCTCGGCAAGCAGCGATCGTCTGCTATCTGAGCCGGAAACTCTGGGATTCCTCTTCGAATCACAAGTCGTCCACGACTTGCGTGTTTATGCCCAATCCATCCATGCCCGCGGAGTTTTCCACTATCGCGATATGAAGGCACGCGACGAGTTTGATGCCGTTGTGGAGGCCGACGGCGGAACATGGCTCGGCATCGAAGTTAAGTTGGGAGAGGCCTCAGTTGACGCAGCCGCCGCAAACCTCTTGCGCGTAGCGGCTAAGGTTGTCCGCGCCCCAACCGCGCTCATCGTCATAACGCCCACAGGAATCGCGCACCGGCGGAAAGACGGAGTATTCGTCATACCACTGACGGTGCTTGGCCCCTAGTACACAAGAAGTCTTCTCCACCTCGCTCAGGATTTGAGAAACGTCGTAATCCTTACCAATGGCTTGTAATGTCTCCTGTGACATAGGTAAATCGAATAAACTCGCGAGTTCCGCGCTGGGACTCATTGGATTTGCCATCCATTGTGAGAGAGAAGCATCGTGTCCAAACTACTTGCTACCACCGACGCCGCGCGTCGCAACTACCCCATCGCCCTGCTTGTTGGCCTCATTGGTGGAGCCTTTGCAGCGATAGTGAAGTTTGGCTGGGAAGTTCCCTTCCCTCCCCGAACGCCAGAACGAAACGCAACCAATCCCCCACAGGAACTCCTGCAGCAGCTCGGATTCTCGGCAGATTTCACCCACACCACCGTGGGCTTCAATGGCAATGACCTTCCGATCATCTCGTTCATCATCCACTTTGGATTCTCGATCTTCTTCGGGCTGCTCTACTGCATTTTGGCCGAAAAGTATCCGAAGGTGAAGGCTGGTCAAGGCGCAGTGTTTGGCCTGCTGGTGTGGATCGTTTTCCACGCACTCCTCATGCCCGCGATGGGCACCGTACCGGCACCTTGGGACCAGCCGCTTGAGGAACATCTATCGGAGGCGTTCGGACACGTCATCTGGATGTGGGCGATCGAAATCGTGCGCCGCGACCTGCGAAACCGCATCACACACCAGCCTGACCCAGAGGTCGAGCCCGCCTCACAGCGCTAGCCCACACGGTAACGTGCACAAACGAAGTCCCGGTTGCGCGCCACGTCAACGAGCTCAAGCTGTTGTTCGCGAGGGAAGAGCGGCTGACCAGAGCCAAGTGTAACCGGGGCATATTGGACCCAGACTTCATCCAAGTGTCCGGCATCGGCGAACTGTCCGGCCAAATCGCCGCCGCCCACCACCCACACGTCCCGGCCGTTGGCAGATGCGTCGATTTCTGGAAAGGCGTTGCCTACATCATCACGGACAAAGCGCACGTCCGCTCCTTCAGGCACAGAAAGCTGACGATGTGTGAACACCCAAGTCGGCTGAGCGTAGGCCCACGGGCCACCGCTGCGCAGCAACCATTCGTATGTGGAGCTTCCCATGACCAGCGCGCCGATTCCCTCGGCAAACGCCGGATACGCCATCGGGCCTTCCATATCGAAGTCCTGCTGGAACAACCACTCGAGCGAGTGATCCGAGGTTGCAATGAAACCATCCAAGCTTGATGCAGTATAGAAATGTGTCGCCATCTCGCGATTGTATATCGCTATCCGGACGGCACCCCCATCGAACTGAGCACATATTCTCGCTAGCGTTCCGCGAAGCGCCCGCCGCGCACGGTTTCGCCGAACGGTAGAAAACACTTGCACGCACAAGCCGCGCGCGGTGTTATTGACCGGTAGTCGCAATCTGTCATGGAAGTAGGCGAAAGCAATGCGTGCACTCTTACTCAGCGCACCAGGCTCAATTGGAAACCTCGCGATCGGGCACCCCGATAAGCCGGAACCCGGGGCCGGGCAGGTACGTATTCGGGTAGAAGCCGCCAGTCTCAACCCGGTGGACGTCTCCACGATCCGCAGCGAGGCCAATCCGGCGTGGGACTGGCCTCACATACCGGCTCAGGACGCCGCGGGAACGGTGGACGCTCTGGGGCCGGGTGTCGAAGGATTCGAGGTGGGTGACCGTGTGGCCAACCACGGTTCGATGGCGGATCAGGGTTCGCTCGCCGAATACCGGTTGGCGCATGTGGAGACCTTGGCGCGTATTCCAGATGACGTCAAGGTATTCTCTGCCGCCGCTCTGCCGTGTGCTGGACTCACTGCGTATCAGGCAATCGTCCGCAGGCTCCACGTACAGCCGGGACAAACGGTTCTGGTAACGTCCGCTGCCGGGGGCGTTGGCGGATTCGCCGTCCAACTGGCCACCTTGGCTGGCGCGCGCGTGATCGGCACCGCCTCGAAGGCGAACCATGAGCACGTTCGTCAGCTCGGCGCCACCGATGTGATCGACTACCACAGCGAGGACGTCGTCCAGCGCACCCTCGAACTCACAAACGGTCGCGGCGTGGACGCTGTGCTGGATCTGGTCAGCCCCGAATCGGCAACCGCTAACCTTCAGGCGCTGGTTCACAACGGCGGCCTAGCTTTCGCAGCTGGCCGGCCCGATCTAAACTCCGTTGAGCCCTTCACCATCGCTCCGTCCATCCACGAGTTGGCGCTCGGTGCCGCCTACGGGAGCAAGGATCCTGCAGCTCGCGAGCGTTTGGCCACCGATTTGGAGGAACTGCTCAAGCTCGTTGACGAGGGCAGGCTCGATCCCATGATCGAACGCGTGGTCCCGCTCGATGAAGCCCCCGAAGCCTTGGCCGAAGTGGGAGAAAGGCACGTGCGAGGCAAGCTCGTCGTCGAAATCGGTCCAGAAATTTAACGACGACGACGGCGAACCCATCACTCCGAATCCCCCTGCTTCGCGGCTCTCATCTGCTGGAAGTAAGCCAGTCGGTCAGTGATCGTTTTCTCGAACCCATGGGTGGTGGGGCGGTAGATCTGCTGCCTCTCCATCCCCTCGGGGAAATAATTCGCGCCTGAGAACCCACCCTCGGTGTCAGGATCGTATTGGTAGCCCTCACCGTAGCCAAGTTCTTTCATGAGCTTGGTCGGAGCGTTGAGGATGTTGGCAGGAGGCATGAGGGAGCCGGTCTCGCGCGCGAGTTTTCTCGCCGCACCGAAGCCTCGGTACACGGCAATCGACTTGGGCGCAGTTGCCAAGTACACGACGGCCTGAGCGATGGCGAGTTCTCCTTCGGGCGATCCCAAGCGCTCGTAAACGTCCCAAGCTGCCAGCGCCTGCTGGACAGCGTTCGGGTCCGACATACCAACATCTTCGGTCGCGAACCGCACGACCCGACGGGCAATGTAGAGCGGATCTTCACCGCCATCGAGCATTCTGGCCAGCCAATACAATGCGGCGTCCGGATCCGAACCTCGCATGGACTTGTGAAGTGCCGAAATGAGGTTGTAGTGGCCTTCTTGGGACTTGTCGTAGATCGGGGCTCGCTGCTGGACAAGTTGAGCGAGACTCCCAACATCCAACGGCTCCTTGATGCTCTGAAGTTGCTCGATGAGGTTGAAGATGTAGCGGCCATCTCCGTCCGCCATGGCGATCAACGCTTGCCGCGCCTGCTCATCCACCGGCAACGGCCTACCCGTCGCTTCCTCTGCGCGTCCCATCAGAGTGGTCAGCGCCCGTTCATCGAGCCTATGGAGCACGAATACTTGGCAACGTGAGAGAAGCGCACCATTAAGCTCAAAACTCGGGTTCTCAGTGGTGGCGCCAACGAGGGTGATCGTTCCGTCCTCCACGTAGGGTAGGAAGGAGTCCTGCTGGGCACGGTTGAACCGGTGGATTTCATCCACGAAGAGTAACGTGCCCTGCCCCATTTCGTGACGCTTCTTCGCGGCGGTGAACACCTTCCGCAGGTCGCCAACACCGGAGAATGTTGCCGAAAGCGGCTCGAACTCAAGATTCGTCCGCTCGGCCAACAGGCGTGCGATCGTTGTTTTTCCGCAGCCCGGCGGGCCCCACAGCACCATGGAAACAAGGCGTTGTTCCTCAACCATCCTGCCGATCGGTCCATCGGGGCCAAGAAGATGATCCTGACCAACAACGTCCTCGAGGGACTTCGGCCGCAAACGGTCAGCGAGCGGACGCGAATCGTCCTCTGGCTCGAACAGCGACATCTGTGCGTCGGACATTGAAGTTCCCCTCCCTTACTCTTCATCGAGTCTAAAGCTATCCTCCGACGCCCTTCGAGTCAGACCGAATGTAGGGTTCTGACAATCGAACCTGATCCGCCTGTTTGGTATGCCGAATGAAGTATTTCCTCACCCGGGGAATTAATGATGTATAGTGTCTCCTTGGAACGTCGCACGGTAGTGTGACCCCTAATCGCTTGAGGAGAACCCGGATGGCCAGTGACAATACCGTGATACGGGTGGAGGGCTTAACGAAGTCCTTCGGAAAGTTCCGCGCCCTCAACGGACTTGACCTTCAGGTCACAGAGGGCGAAACCCACGGATTTCTGGGACCAAACGGAGCTGGAAAATCCACGACGATTCGAGTTCTGTTGGGGCTGCTCAAAGCAGATAGTGGCTCGATCTCCGTACTCGGCGGTGATCCGTGGGGCGATGTTGTTGAGTTGCACCGCCGCCTTGCCTATGTTCCTGGTGACGTCTCCCTCTGGCCCGGCATGACAGGAGGGGAAGCCATTGACCTGCTCGGCTCCCTGCGCGGCGGGATTGATGAGAGGCGCCGCACCGAACTTATCGATCGCTTCGAGCTGGACCCAACAAAGCGCGGGCGCCAGTACTCGAAGGGAAATCGGCAGAAGGTTGCGATCATCGCGGCACTCGCCTCCAACGTTGAACTTCTTATCCTCGACGAGCCCACCAGCGGCTTGGACCCGCTCATGGAGAACGTATTCCAAGAGGTCGTGGGTGAGGCCAAGTCCCGTGGAACCTCGGTTCTCTTGTCCAGCCACATCCTCGCGGAAGTGGAAACTCTCGCGGATCAGGTCTCCATCATTCGCGACGGAAGAATAGTGGAAACCGGTACTCTCGATCAGCTACGCGGCCATGCCCTCACATCGATTCACGCGACTCTCAACCATCTGCCGGACCCAAGAGATTTATCTGAGGCCAGCGGACTATACAACGCACGGATGGACGGCCATACCCTGACCGCCCAAGCAGACGCGGCCAACATCGGCTCAGTCATGGAGCTGCTCACGGGCTACGGCATCACCTCCCTCACCGTGGAGCCGCCGTCCTTAGAGTCCCTATTCCTGCGGATGTACGACGATCCGGGCTCAGGCGATAGCGATCCGAACGGCATTGAGGCAACCGCCCGATGAACACCGCACTTGCCGGGACCCGGCCCCTACTCCACGCAACGCTCCGGCATGAGGGCCGCTCCTTCGCGCCGTGGATAGCGATCGTGACGCTCCTGTCAGCATCTTCCGTGCTGCTGTATCCACTGATCTTCCCTGATCAGGCTGATCGGGCAACATTCGCCGCTACCGTTGGCTCTAACCCCGCCCTCGGCCTCATCTTTGGCCCAGCCTTTGATCTTTCCACCGATGACGGCTTCAACGCGTGGCGCACACTCGCACTCGGCGGATTCCTCACGGGACTCGCCGCCATTTTCGCCGTGGTCAAGGCCGCGCGTGGCCAAGAGGATTCCGGCCAAGCCGAACTTCTGGCCTCCGGGGTGATGGGGCGCCAAACCCGCCTCCTGACAGCCGTGAGCCTTGCCCTGATCGGATCGCTCCTCGTGGGAGTGATCTCGGCTCTCGTGACCGTGTTGTGCGGGGGCGGCTGGGAAAACTCCCTTCTCTTGTCGGCCACATTCACGGTTACCGGCTGGATGTTTGCGGGCGTCGCGGCCATCACGGCCCAGCTGGGCACGGATTCGCGAACGGCCAACTCCATGGCCGTTGCCGTTCTCGGAGCCCTCTTCGTTCTTCGCGGCTTCGTCTACTCGATCGAAGCATCGAAATGGACGATCTGGATCAACCCTCTCGGGTGGATGACCGAAACACGTCCGTCCACCGGCAACGATTGGTTACCGGTTCTTTATGCGCTGGCGTTGAGTGCCGCAATGTTTGGCGCGGCCTTCATCCTTCAGGCCCGCCGCGATTTTGGACAGGGAGCAATCGCCCCGCGCCCGGGTCCTGCCCGTGGCAAGGTCCGCTCAACCATCAGGCTCGCGTGGCGGCTGAATGTCGGGCCGATTCTCACGTGGGCCCTAGCGTTCGTGGTGCTCGGCATCGTTTTCGGATACTTTGCCACCTCGATTCACGACATGCTAGAAGGCGATTCGGCCGTCTCACAGATCCTCGCTGCTGGCGCCACCAGCCACTCCGAACTGACATCCGCATTCCTCGTCACCATCCTCAGCCTCGCCGGGATCCTCGCCGCGATTCCCGGTGTGCAGATCGTGCTTAAGGTCCGCAGCGAAGAGTTGGAAGATCGGGTGGAACCACTTCTAGCCGGCGCGATCTCCCGCCCGCGCTATTACGCGAGCAACGTGTTCTTCGCCTTTCTGGCACCAACCCTCTACGTCCTCATCGCCGGCCTTGGTATCGCAGGGCTGGCCGCGAGCGCAGATATAGGCGTGGAATTCGCCAATGTGATCCTCCAAGCTGGTGCCACGATCCCGGCGGTGTGGACGATTGTGGCGCTCTCCGTTGCCGTGATCGGGGCCCGGCCCGCCGTCTCGCTGGCCGCTTGGGCGGGCGTCCTTGCCTCCTTCGGTCTGACCATCCTCGGCCCCACGTTCAAGCTCTGGGACTGGGCTCTGGCTATCAGCCCGTTCTGGCACGTCCCCAACGTCACCCCGGACAGCGTGGATTGGAGCGGCCTGGGGTGGATCAGCCTGTTCACACTGGGCTTTTTACTCGCTGGCTTCGTGGGCTTCCGCCGCCGGGACGTGGCGCGGACGAAGTAGAGGAACGACGACGACGTTTCAACGCGCCTACCTCACAGGGATGCTGATTCCGTGAGGTAGGCCTGCAGGGTTGGGGCAATGGCACGCACGAGTTCGTCATGTGAGAGTCCCACCAAAGGAGGAGCGTGCAGAACGTAGCGAGCCATAGCAACTCCAAACAGGTGCGAACTTGCCAACGCCATGCCTACCGTCATACTCCCACTCTGCCCATCACCAAGGCGCGCTTTCATCACATCCAAAAGCAATGCTGCGGCGCGCTCGGAGGAGGTCGCTGATCGTGCCAGAGCAAGAAGGACAGGCCTCGTTTCCTCATCTTCCCAGAGTGCTAAGTACGTGTCCGCGAGTCTCTCACCAACCGACGAGGGATCACCATGCAGGGACCCGGCGATCTTCTGGGAGATCTGGGTGCGATCCGCCATGGTTGCCATGAACAGCCCAGCCTTGTCTGAGAAGAAATGGCGAATTAAGCCCGGGTCAACGCCCGCCCGTTCGGCAATGGCTCGCACGGACGCTCCGTCATAACCGTTCGCTGCAAACATCTCCAGCGAGGCGTCGAGAATCGCATCGCGTGTGCAACTGTCCCCCACCGGGCGTCCCGGACGGCGGCGCTTGTGGGATGACCCCTTCTGTTCCATATCGTCAATTCTATTCTGGGCTGCCAATGGAAGGCGCGATGTGCTTTCTCTCCGTGTTATCGCCCAGCAACCGAATCGGCGACGAGTTCAATAATCCCCTTGTATGGCTTGCCCGTTGCCCGCGTCATGCCAAGTTCGCATGCGCGATTGGCTGAAGCGTGCACCGTAGAGTTCAGCGCCTCGACATCCGCGGCCTCGGGGGCCGTAGCCGATGCCGTCAGCTCTGGGTGGAGCATTCCGCGATCGCCCGCAAACGCGCAGCATCCCCAATTGTCCGGTAGGCGTACATCGTCTGCGATAGCACCCGCCACGTCAAGCAAGGCGGGCGTTGAGCCTAGGTGGGTGGTGGCACACGTGGGATGAAGCGTGACGGACGGGACGTGGCGGAGGATGCCAAGCCGTGGGAGAACCTCGTCTCTCAGGAACACCACGCCGTCAACGATCCGAAGCGGCCTAGCGCTGGGCGCATCCTGAAGCAGGCCGATAAAGCCCTCGGTACACGAGGAGGCGTCACATACGATCGGCAGCTCTCCCTCCCGGCTGGCCTTGACCACCGCGCCAATAACTCGGCGGCGCATCTGCTCTTTGCCCTTGAGGTATCCCTTGGACGACCATGGCGTGCCGCAACACAAACTATCGATATTCCGAGGAATATGGACTTTCAGTCCGGCCTCAGCGCACAACTCTTGGAAGCTGCGCTGCAGGCCTGGGCCGCCATCGGCTGGCCCGAACATCGCACTCTGGCACGATGGGATGTACACAAGATCTGCTTCGTCCGCCGGATAAGAATCGGCGATCTTCCCGCGCCGCGTACCGCCCGCAGGTAGGTCCGCTGTCCACTCGGGCATGGTGTCTTCACCGATGACCTCGCGGGCGGCCTTGGTCACGCCATTGACCAGCTTTGGCACTGGGACGGCCTTAGCAACAGAGAGGGCTGCGCTGGCCGCAGTAGTCACTACGCCCCACTTCTTCTGGGCTGCGTTCCATCCACCCGCAAGTGGTTGACGCGCACCGTCCGCCCTCAAGTGGCGAACCAGATCGGCGGTGTTGATGCGCATCGGGCAGGTGGTTTGGCACATCCCGTCCACAGCACACGTGTCAATTCCGGCGTATCGGTATGCTTCAGCCAACGAATCCGCGAGTTCCGTATCCCCGGCTGCCTGTGCTTTTGCCATATCTCGCCGCAGGGCGATGCGTTGGCGCGGAGTCAGCGTCAGATTTCTGCTGGGACACACAGGTTCGCAGTACCCGCATTCCACGCATCGATCTACCTCAGATTCCACCGTCACAGTGGTCTTGATGCCATGGAGATGGGCATCGTCTCGATTCGAAAGCAAAACGCCCGGATTCAAGATCTCCTGCGGATCACAGGCCCGCTTGATCGCCCACATCACCGCATACAGTTCATCACCGTATTGGCGATTCACGAACGGGGCCATGGCCCGTCCTGTGCCGTGCTCTGCCTTGAGTACGCCACCCTCACGCAATACAAGATCCACCATGTCCTCGGTGAAGGCAGCCAGCCGCTGCTGGCCCTCGGCAGTGTCGAAGCGGTCAGTGATCATGAAGTGAATGTTGCCGTCCTTGGCATGACCAAAGATCACGGAATCCTCGTAGCCATGGGCCTCGAACAGGTCCGTGAGCTGCATACACGTACCCGCCAGCCGTTCAACCGGCACTGCGATATCTTCCAAGAGTGCCGTGGTCCCCGAAGCGCGTGCACCAGCAATCGTGGCGTACAAGCCGTTGCGGATCTTCCATAGGCTTGCCCGAGTCACAGGATCAGCACTGAACACTGCCGGGGAAGCCAAGGGAAGAGTGGCGGCAACGGCTTCGGCAGCCGCCTTCTTTTGGGCAACAACCTCTTGATTCGGTTCCTGATACTCCACCAACAGGGCCGCATGATCTACAACGTCCAGCTCTGCAATTCCCGCAGCCGGGTCAGGCGTTTGTTGTGCCACCCGCAAGCTGGCAGCATCCATCAACTCGATGGCCGCCGGTTCCGTTGCCACGAGCGCCGGAAGTGAGGACGTCGCATCGTTCAGGTTCTCAAACACCAGCAGCCCTGTGGCCACATCGGTGTAGGCAGGGACCGTGACAAACACGGCCTCTGCGACAAAGCCAAGAGTACCCTCGCTTCCGATGAGGAGGTGAGCCAAGATATCCACCGGCCGGTTATAATCCACGAGCGAATTAACGCCGTAGCCGATCGTGTTCTTCATCGAGAACAGGTGCTTGATCGTGGCCATCGATTCCGCATCATGTCGCACGCGGTCGCGAATCTCGCCTAGCTTGGCATGAAGCTCGGGCCGCGCACTGGCCAGCAGCTCGTCCGCCCGCGCATCGGCGGTATCAATCGTTGTGCCATCCGCTAGAACAAAGGTCATTGACTCAATCGTCTTGTACGTATTGTGCACGGTCCCGCAGGCCATGCCACTGGAGTTGTTAGCCACAACGCCGCCGATCGTACACGCCACTGAGCTTGCCGGATCTGGACCAAGCTTGCGGCCATAACGCGCCAGCCGTGCGTTGACTTGATTGATCGTGGCGCCTGGCTGAACCCGTACCCGTATTCCATCATCTTCGATGGACATGGCGCGGAAACCAGCGCGCGTATCGATCTGGAGCGCCTCTGTGCTCGCTTGGCCTGACAGGCTTGTGCCACCCGAGCGGAAGGTGACTGGCTGGCTACGCCCATTCGCGTAGGACAAAATATCGGCAACTTGTTTGGCGCTCTCCGCACGCACCACACCTGTGGGCATCAGGAGGTAATGGGAAGCATCGTGGGCTGCTGCGTGGATATCGATTGGACGATCATGGACGGCATCTTCGCCGAGCAAACCGCGTAGTTCATCAATGAATAAATCGCTCATATATTTTAGCTTACCATTCGGCAATCTTTTCTTCGAGCCACACGAATTAGACGCAGAATCTCTCACAAAAAGAATGCATCTTAGCCTTCGTTGCACAGGGCGCCCATCCCATCGCTGGCATCACGGCCGCCACTTGTAACGGCGCCGTGTGGGAATAGGCTGGAGCTATGAATATTTCGTGCGAACGAGTCTATGACTGGAAACCGGAGGACTCAGGGGACTCACACATCTTCCCCGTTCTGGTGGACAGGCTTTGGCCGCGAGGAATAAAGAAGGAACGGTTGGAGGGTGTCACGTGGGACAAGGAGGTGGCCCCAAGCCCCGATTTGCGAAAACGGTTCCACTCGGGCGTACTCAGCTTCAACGAGTTCGCCTCCGAGTACCGCAGCGAATTGGAACATACCGGCGCCGCCGAAAAGCTACTTGCCCGCGCTTCCAAACAGTGCACGGAACGCCCAGACCTCATCCTGCTGTACGCGGCAAAAGACAAAGAACACAATCATTGTCTCGTTCTGGCCGATTACCTGCGCGAGGCGTGAGGAGTTGGAACCGAGTAGGATGGCGGCGTGACTAATCATGCGTTGAAGAACCCCATTGTTTGGATCGATTGCGAAATGACGGGCTTGGACTTGGCCGTCGATGAGCTCGTTGAAGTATCCGTGGTGATCACGGATTACGATCTCAACCCCGTGGATGAAGGAATTGACCTCCTGATCAAGCCCTCACCCGAGGCAGTCGCCCACATGGGCGATTTCGTCCGGGACATGCACACAAACTCAGGGCTGATCAATGAGTGGGACGGCGGCCTCGAACTCTCGGACGCCGAAGCTCAGGTTCTGGCCTACATCAAGGAACGAATCCCAGAAGTCCGCAAAGCTCCCCTAGGCGGAAACTCGGTGGGAACGGACAAAACGTTCCTTGAGAAGTACATGCCGCAGGTCATCGAGCACCTTCATTACAGGATAGTGGACGTTTCCTCAATCAAGGAGCTGGCCAAGCGCTGGTATGCGCGCAGCTATTTCAACGCTCCGGCGAAGACAGGCAATCACCGCGCCCTTGGCGATATCTACGATTCGATCGATGAGCTGCGCTACTACCGCCGAGTGCTCATGCCTGAGGGCGAAGGCCCCAGCACAGAGGATTGTGAAACCGCCGCACAGGACGTGACGGGGAAAACCCTCGCGCTCGCAAAGGACAAGTCCGAGAAGTAGAAAAGTACGTACGGAGTTCGCTGCACTTTTGTATCAAACGTGGTGTTGATCCGATAAGCTAATGGCGTTCTACACGATCGATTCTTAGGAGAACCCGTGGCAACGACGCCAGAAGCACCAGTCCTTTGCCTTGGTGAGGCACTCATCGATGTTGTTCATCGTGGCGGTTCCTCCACAGAACACGTGGGAGGAAGCCCTCTGAATGTGGCGTGCGGCCTCGCCGCGCTCGGCCACTCCACGGAGTTGGCCGCATGGTGGGCCAACGATCCTCGCGGAAAGGCCATTGAGGAACTGCTCGCCAAGAACAATGTGCGGGCAGTTTCCGGGTCCAATCAGGCGGAGAAAACCGCCGTGGCGATGGCGTACTTGGATGATCAGGGCCGCGCTACCTATGAGTTTGATCTGGAATGGAAGGTCCCCTCCCTGCCGGCGCCAGCCGAAATCTCCCACCTACACACTGGAAGCTTCGCCGCCACACTAGCCCCCGGCGGCAACGATGTACTGCGTGCGGTGAAAGCGCAATCCATCGTGGGAACGGTGTCCTACGATCCGAACGCACGTCCCAACTTGATGGGGTCCCCAGCCGATGTGGTGGGCCGCATCGAGGAAATCATCGCCGTCACCGATGTTCTCAAAGCCTCCGATGAGGATATCGAGTGGCTCTACGGAAAAGATACGCCCGTTGAAGACGTGATGCGCCGCTGGCTATCGATGGGTCCGGCCATGGTTGTTGTCACACGCGGGCCATGGGGCGCCTACGCGCGGCTGAAGAACGAGCGCGACATGCTGGTGATCGATCCCCTGAACGTCGAGCTAGCGGACACCGTGGGCGCTGGCGATTCCTTCATGAGCGGCATGCTATCGGCCCTTCTTGACGCAGGATTACTGGGAAGCGCCGATGCCAAGACCCGGCTGCGCAAGGCATCGTGGGGCGATATTGTCCCGGCCCTTCACCGCGCCACCATGACGTCCGGACTGACCGTCAGCCACAACGGCGCTTACGCTCCAAACCGTGATGAGATCGCTAGGGTCCTGGCCGCGAATCCCTTGCTTGGCTAGGCTTTTCGGCCCGTGACGCCCTGCAGTTCGCGCCCGACTCTCACAATTTGGGACGATGTACCTATAACTCACAACCTTTTTTAAGATAACTGTGTTTCCGATGCCATCCCAGATGGCACCAACGAAAGGACCTACACGTGAAGCTAAAGAAGCTCTCCACCCTCCTGATGATCCCCGCACTCGCAGTTGCACTCTCCGCTTGTGGCGGCGGTGAAAAGCCCACCAAGGAAGAAGTCACCAATGGCCTATCATCGGCCATGGAGGGCCAGATCGATCAGGCAACGCTGGACCAGCTAGGCGGCGACGCGCTGGACAACTACTACAGCTGCATCGTCGATGGTTCTTACGACGATCTGTCCGACGATACGCTGCGTTCACTCGCAGACGGCGAGGATCCCTCGGCTTCAACGGAATCGGACGATTACAAGGTGTTCAATGACGCCGTCAACACCTGCGCCCAGAGCCTGATGGATGAGGCGCTCAGCAATCTCGAAGGCTAAGAAACACTCAAGCCTTAAGGCGAAAGGGGAGTTGGTCCTACCTAGGACCGGCTCCCCTTTTTCCACCTCTACCTCCGACAAAAGTCCATGATTGAAGCCAGAACGGCCAACTAAGATGGAAGCCGACATCGCACTCCAGCGGCGCTCGGACCAACAAAGGAATTGTCCATGCAGAACGTGACTCT
Organism: Ancrocorticia sp.; assembly: GCF_052089425.1. Taxonomy (NCBI): domain Bacteria; kingdom Bacillati; phylum Actinomycetota; class Actinomycetes; order Actinomycetales; family Actinomycetaceae; genus Ancrocorticia; species Ancrocorticia sp. Next base: position 15,330 of record NZ_JBQCZW010000022.1, read on the forward strand.
GAACAACGGCATTGAAATGCCAATCCTCGGATTTGGCGTTTTCAAGATCCCCAATGAGGAAGCGGAAGCTGCGGTGCTTGCAGCTCTCGAAGCCGGTTATCGCTCCATTGACACGGCAGCGATCTATCACAACGAAGAGGGCGTGGGCCGCGCCATCGCCAAGGCAGGCATTCCCCGCGAGGAGCTTTTTATCACCACGAAGCTGTGGGTCCAACCTGATGCGGCCAACACGCAGCGTGCTTTTGATGCCTCCCTCAAGCGGCTCGGCTTGGATTACGTTGATCTGTACCTGATCCACCAGCCATTCGGCGATGTGTTCGGCGAGTGGCGCGAAATGGAGAAAGTCTATGGCGAGGGCCGCGCGCGTGCACTGGGCGTTTCTAACTTCTACTCGGGCCGCTTGGTTGATTTCATCCTGCATACCGATTTGCGCCCGGCGGTCAACCAGATCGAAGCCCACCCGTTCTTCCAGCGCGTGAAGAGCCAGCGGGTCCTTGAGCACCGCGACGTTCAGATGGAATCGTGGGGTTCGCTCGGTCAGGGCAAGATGGGCGTGCTGGAGAATCCCACTCTGATTGGCATCGCCGATTCGCACGGCAAGTCCGTTGCGCAGGTTGTTTTGCGCTGGCTGATCCAGCGCGACGTCGTCGTCATCCCCAAATCGGTCAACCCCACCCGTATGGCAGAAAACTTCAACGTGTTCGATTTCGAACTCAACGAGGACCAGATGCGCTCAATTTCCACTCTGGACAAGGGAGTCTCCCCTTATCAGGACCACTATTCCGTGGATTCGGCAGAGCGTCTGGGTAAGCCAGATGATCTCTCCTCGGGTTTGCTCTAGCACCGTAGCTCGGACGCCCCCGGCCCGTCCTCCCACGTTGGGATGGCGCGTTGAGGGGCGTCGCGCTTTTTAGGACGACGACGAAGCCGTCCGTCCGCACCAAGCCCACGCACGTGTGCCTCACTGTGATGTGAAGAACTGCCCGGCCAGCTTGATCAGGGCTCGCCCAACGCGTTAGATTATCCGTACGGATACCCCCTAGGGGTACTAACTAACGTTTGGACGAAAGGAAGCCCATCATGGCAACAACGGAGTACAAGGTAACTGGCATGACCTGTGGACATTGCGAGAACCACGTGCGTGAAGAAGTGGAGAAGATCGCGGGAGTTCAGGACATTTCGGTCAGCCACAAGACCGGCCAGCTCTTCGTCACTTCTGATGCAGATCTCAATGATGCAGATGTTGCTGCCGCCGTGGATGAGGCCGGCTACGAGGCAGTTCGCGCCTAACATCCCAGATCACTACGAGGTAAGGAATTCACTATGGCAGCCGCCCCCGTTGCGGATACAGGCATTGAGCTAGACATTACCGGCATGAGCTGTGCCTCGTGTGCAGCTCGAATCGAGAAGAAGCTCAATAAGCTCGATGGCGTCAACGCAACCGTCAATTACGCGACGGAGAAGGCTTCGGTGCATGCGCCCACCGGATATGATCCGATGCAGCTCATCACCACCGTGGAGGATGCGGGCTACGGAGCCACGCTCCCCGCCCCGCCTCAGGCCACGCCTGAGGACCATCACGTGGATGCCAAGGATCAGGAATTGGAGACGCTACGTCAGCGCTTCATCATTTCTGCGATTCTGGCGGTGCCGGTGATCCTCCTCGCTATGATCCCCTCCCTCCAGTTCACCTACTGGCAGTGGCTCTCTCTCACGCTAGCCGCGCCGGTGATCGTGTGGGGCGCCTGGCCGTTCCACAAGGCCGCATGGAAGAATCTCCGCCACGGCGCCACCACGATGGACACGCTGATCTCGATCGGCACCTCGGCGGCCTTCCTGTGGTCCCTCTACGCACTGTTCTTCGGGACAGCGGGCCACGCAGGTATGACGCACGGTTTTGAACTCACCGCGCAGCACATGGACGGCTCATCCAACATCTACCTAGAAGTTGCCGCTGGAGTGACCACCTTCGTGCTGGGCGGGCGCTACTTCGAAAAGAAGTCCAAGCGCGAAGCCGGTGCAGCACTCCGGGCCCTCATGGAGCTTGGAGCCAAGGAAGTAACAGTCCTGCGCGGTGAACAGGAAGTTCTCATCCCCATCGAAGATCTGCGCGCCGGAGATCAGTTTATCGTCCGCCCTGGTGAGAAGATCGCAACAGACGGCGAAATCGTGGCCGGCAGCTCGGCAGTAGACGAATCCATGCTGACGGGCGAATCGGTTCCCGTTGAAGTGACGGCAGGTGACGCCGTCACCGGTGCAACCATCAACGCTTACGGGCGGTTGACGGTGCGCGCCACCCGCGTGGGTCCCGATACCCAACTGGCCCAAATGGCGAAGATGGTGGAGGATGCTCAATCGGGCAAAGCTGAGGTGCAGCGGCTCGCGGATAGAATTTCCGGCGTCTTTGTGCCGATCGTCCTCGTGATCGCAGTGGTGACTCTGTTTACTTGGGTGATCGCGGATGGCTCATGGTCCATGGCGTTCACGGCAGCAGTTGCTGTGCTCATCATCGCGTGCCCCTGTGCTCTTGGCTTGGCAACGCCCACAGCCCTTCTTGTAGGAACTGGACGTGGCGCTCAGATGGGCGTCCTCATCAAGGGACCTGAAGTTCTCGAATCCACACGCAAGGTGGACACCATCGTGCTGGACAAGACCGGCACCGTCACCACAGGCGTCATGACCGTTACGGACGTTGTAGGTATCGATGATCGCGCCGAACTCCTCGCACTGGCAGGAGCCGTGGAAAACGGATCGGAGCATCCGATCGCTCGCGCCGTGGCGCAGGCCGCCCTCAACGAGTTGGGCACGTTGCCCGAACTCACGGACTTCGTGAACGAGGAAGGCATGGGCGTGCACGGTGTTGTCAACGGACACCAAGTAGCCGTTGGCAAGAACCACGATCTCGCACTACCCGAACAGCTGGAACAGGCACGTGAAGCGCTCACCGGCAAGACTGTTATGACGGTGGCCGTTGATGGCAATGTCCGCGGCTTGATCGCCGTTGCTGACACAGTCAAGGACACGTCCGCCGATGCCATTGGCCAGCTGAAGGATCTTGGGCTGACCCCGATCCTGCTGACCGGAGATAACCAGTCCGTTGCTGACCAGATTGCTGGCCAAGTGGCGATCGACGATGTGATCGCCGAAGTACTGCCTGCGGACAAGGCCCAAGTGATTTCCGACCTACAGAAGGACGGAAAGATCGTGGCGATGGTGGGCGACGGCGTGAACGATGCGGCCGCCTTAGCGCAGGCCGATCTGGGGCTCGCTATGGGCACCGGAACTGATGTTGCCATTCAGGCAGCGGACATCACGCTTGTGCGTGGGGATTTGCGGGGCGCCACGGATGCGATCCGGTTGGCCCGCCGCACGCTTGGCACGATCAAGGGCAACCTCTTCTGGGCGTTTGCTTACAATGTGGCTGCCATTCCGCTCGCCGCCTTCGGTATGCTGAATCCCATGCTGGCGGGGGCTGCCATGGCATTCTCCAGCGTATTCGTGGTATCCAACAGCCTGCGGCTGCGTGGCTTCAAGAGCGTTGTGCCCGAGGTCATGCCCGCCAAAGGAAACAATCGGTAAGGAAGATAGGTGAATCATGGAAGAAGAACATCACCATCACGGTTACCTCAACGATAAAGATCGATACTTGGCTCGGATGAAGCGGATCGAAGGCCAGGCCCGCGGCATCCACCGCATGGTGGAAGAGGACAAGTACTGCATCGATATCCTCACCCAGATCAGCGCCATGAAAAGTGCTCTGGAAAACGTGGCGCTCGGCCTGTTGGACGAACACATGAAAACCTGTGTGATTGACGCCGCCCGCGAGGGCACCGAGGCTGGCGATGTCAAGATTGACGAGGCATCCAAGGCCATTCAACGCTTGGTTAAGTCCTAAACACTGCAGAGCACGATGGTGGGCCCGCTTACACATAGGCGGGCCCGCTTCATGCCCTCTGCCGATTGACGTATGGTCTTACTAAGGCCGGTACATCACCCACAAACGGAAGGCGAGGTGGTTCCCATTGTCTAGTGACAGTAGTAATTATTACTCGGGCACCTCGCCACTCACGTAGCCGCGCCCTCATAGCGGCAGCGGCGAAGCGCCCACTTTTCATGTGAAAGTGAGGTGCGCAGATGACTCGCGCAGAACGCGATCTCAACGAGATCACAGAAACCCTTAGCTCCGCCTTGGTGGACAATAATGTCAAAGCCGCTGCGCGCACCATCGCCAGCATCTCCACGGCCGATGCGGCGACGGTCCTTGAACGCCTGGGAACCAAGCAGCGGGCCGTCGCCTACCGCCTTCTCCCCAAGGATGACGCCTTGGACGTGTTCGAGTCTCTCGATCCCGTAGTCCAGAGCGAGATTGTTGGCGGGCTCCGCAACGAAGAGGTCAGCAGGCTTTTCGCCGAACTCGATCCCGATGATCGCGTCTGGCTGGTGGACGAACTCCCAGCCAAGGTTGCTGGCAGGCTCCTGAGCGGACTGCCCGCAAGCGAACGGCGTTTGACCGCCTCGATTCTCGGATATCCGAAGGATTCCATTGGGCGCCGCATGAGCCCCGAGTATGTGAGTGCGCACGCCGATTTCACTGTGGATGAGGCCCTAGTCAAGGTCCGGCGCTTAGCCGGACAGGCCGAAACCGTGTATACGATTCCGGTTGTCGATTCGAGCCGCAAGGTTGTGGGGGTCGTCGAGCTCAAGGACCTGTTGATTGCTGACGGAGCAGCAGAGGTCAGCACCGTGATGGTGGAACCTGAGATGGTGGCAGCCACCGACGGAGACGAGGACGCAGCGCGCCGGTTAAGCGATCTGGGCTTCTTGGCCATGCCTGTGGTTGATTCCGAAGCCCGGCTGGTTGGTATTTTCACGATCGATGACGCCGCCCGCATCCTCGAATACGAAGAGAGCCAGGACCGTGCGCGTCAGGGCGGCACCGAGGATCTGCGCCGCCCCTACCTTTCCACCCCCGTTTTCAGCATCGCCCGGTCCCGAGTGATCTGGCTGCTCGTCTTGGCCGTTGGAGCCTCCCTCACGGTGCAGGTGCTCTCAGCCTTCGAGGCCACGCTGGCACAAGTAACCGTGCTTAGCCTATTCGTTCCCCTCTTGATCGGAACCGGCGGCAACACCGGCAATCAGGCGGCCACCACCGTTACGAGGGCACTTGCACTCGGCGATGTTCATTCGGGAGACGTTGCCCGCGTTGCCGGCCGAGAGGTCCGAGTAGGGTTCCTTCTGGGGCTACTGCTTGGCGTCCTCGGGAGTGTGATCACGGGACTGATTTTCGGGTGGGACATCGGCTTGGTCATCGGGCTGACCCTGCTTGCCGTATGTACCGTCTCGGCCACCATTGGCGGATGCATGCCACTACTGGCCAAGGCCATCCGCGCTGATCCAGCCGTGTTCTCCAACCCATTCATCTCCACCTTCACGGATGCTAGTGGGCTGGTCATCTACTTTTTCATCGCTAAGGCTGTGCTCGGTATCTGAGCCCCGGGCGCCCTAATCGAGTCCCCTCGCCCTCAGCGCGTCCGATGTGGCCAAGGCGAAACCTACCGCTTGGACGATCGCCGGGACGAGGTAGCGGGGGGACAAGCCGCTCAGGCCCCGTGCCCGGGCTGAATCGCGCACGGTACTGAATATACTCAGAAGGTAGGGAATCGACCGCCACATGAGCGCCGCCGCCAGCGCAATCTTCTCCGGATCAGCACCAAGATATTTCAGGGGCCGCGCCCCGGAAGCGATCGCGTCCATCATCTGATTGATTGACGTGGTGAACGTGATGAGGCGCGCTAAATAGAGCGCGCAGATCACGTTGAGGAAGTAGAGCACGCCGCGCATAGGGGCCGTGACCACACAGTGATAGGCGATCAGCCCCGCCATCATGATGAGCAGCGCCCACGGCACGGGTAGCGCGATTCGGGCTGGCAGCCGGGCTCCTACTAGGAGAAGCCCGCTGGCGCAGGCAAGTGCTCCCCCGCTCACCCAGATGTTTTGGGCAAAGAACGGAAGCAGGCCAATGCCCAGCATCATCGCGTACTTCGCCCCTACAGGCAACCGATGGATCGGACTGCCACCCAGCTGAAACTGACCAAAGAGATTCATACCTGCCCCTAGGCTCATCTCAACGCCATCGCATCCCGATAGTGGGCGAGCACATTTGAGGGCACACCGTCCTCCACAACAGCCCCGCCCTCCAGCCAGATCACGCGGTCCATATCGCCAGCCACATCCAGATCGTGAGTAGAGACGATGATCTGGTGCGGGAGCTCTGAAAAGACCCGGCGCAACAAGTATCGGTTGCGAAGATCGAGCAGTGTCGTGGGCTCATCCGCCACGATAATGTCCGGTTCCACCGCCAACACCGTGGTCAGAGAAACAAGCTGACGCTCTCCCCCGGACAGATCGTAGATCGATTGGTCAGCCGTGTGTAACAGGCCCCTCTGTGCCAGCAGATCGCGGGCCTTCTCACGCCGCTCCCCCTTATTCTTGATCAGCGGGCGCAAGGACAGTTGAACATCATCGAGGGGCGTGGACATCACCAGTTGCGCGAGGGGATCGGTGAACACGTAGCCAACGCGCTGGCGCACCGCCTTGCCATGCTTGCGGGTATCTAGCCCTGCCACGCTCACCGTGCCGTCACTTGGAAGAATCAACCCGTTAAGCAGCTTGAGCAACGTGGATTTGCCTGACCCGTTCGAGCCCACAAGCGCGATTCGTTGTTCGGCCAATGTGAGGTTCAGGCGGTCAAGGAGAACCTTTGCGGGCCCGCGAGCGCCTGCGGCATAATCGGCGACCTCCACCCGTACGCCGTCCAGCTCAATCATTCGGTGATCCCTACATGCCACCACGTAGGCGCGGGAAGGCCCTGAGGATGGCCATCGCGATCACGGCGGCCACAGCCACCTTGATGAGATCGAAGCCAACAAATCCGGCCGTGGTGACCAGTGCACCCTGCAGGCTCATGCCCACATTCAGCATGAGGCCACCAACGCCAGCTGCGTGGATGCCAGCAAGCCCCGCCAACGCGGCCACAGCCAAGCCCACGAGCGCCCCGATCCCCGCAGGCCAACGGCGCAGCACGAACACGGCAATGGGGCCGGCCAGCAGTGGTGCCACCACATAGCCAACCAGGTAGCCGCCCGTGGGTCCGGCCAGAATGCCCATACCGCTCGCACCCCCGGCAAACACCGGCAGCCCTACGGCGCCCGCTACCACATAGAGCAAGTTGGCCAACAAGCCGCTCCACGTCCCTAGCACAAGAGGAGCCAAGAGGACGATGACGATCGTCATGACGAATGGGACAGGCCCAATCATGAATCCAGGTATCAAGGCACTGACGGCGATAAGCGCCGCGAACACGGATATGAGGGCCACGTTGGCACCTGCACGGGGTTTCACCGCCGCTGCTTGCGTCTGAGTCATGACCACTACTCTAACTTACTTTGGCGTAGGTTACCGAGGCGTAGGTCTCGCCGTCGTCGTCACACCCTCATCAACCACGCATCTGCCGAACGGTTTTCGGACTCGGACACCCGATCCGGTAACCTAGGTCACGGCTACCAAGGAGGAACACATGGCAAAGAAGGCAAAGCGCGTTGGCATTCTGACGGCCGGAGGCGACAGCCCGGGGCTGAATGCGGCGATCCGCGGTTTTGGCAAGGCCGCCATCGGCCATCACGGCATGGAGCTTATTGGTTTTCAGGATGGAATCCGCGGGCTCGCGGAGAACCGGTTCGAGGAGATGGATTCGTCCCGGCTGTCCGGCATTCTGACCGTGGGCGGGACCATTCTGGGCACGTCGCGCGACAAGGTGCACAAGATGCGCGTAGGCGATGAAACCAAGGATATGATCCCCACGATTCTGGAGAATTGTGAGAAGGACGGACTGGACGGTCTCGTGTGCATCGGCGGCGGCGGAACGGCCAAGAACGCGAACCGGCTGGCTCAGGCCGGCCTGAACGTCATTCACTTGCCGAAGACGATTGATAACGATATTGCGCACACGGAAACCAGCTTTGGCTTTTCCACCGCGCTGGGTATTGCCACCGAGGCGATCGACCGCCTGCATTCCACCGCTCACAGCCACCACCGCGTGATCGTTGTGGAGATCATGGGGCACAAGGCGGGATGGCTCGCGCTGGGATCGGGAATTGCCGGTGGCGCCGATATCATCTTGCTCCCCGAAATCCCCTACTCTGTGGAGGCGATTGCCGAATCGGTCCGCAAGCGGGCAGAATCTGGCCACGCATTCTCCGTTGTGGCCGTTGCCGAGGGCGCACGCGACCATCAGGATTCAGCTGATCTGGCTGCGGCGGAGTCCCTCGTCAAGGGTGCCGGCAGCCCCGAGGCGAAGGCGGCCGCTAAATCGCACCGTAACGCGGTTATTTCCTCGCACCGCGGCAATGCTTTCAAGCTCGCCGAGTCTCTGGAAGGGGCCACGGGGCTGGAATCTCGCGTCACCGTTCTGGGGTACGTCCAGCGCGGCGGAACTCCCGATGCTGAAGATCGCCTGCTCGGCACCATCCTTGGCGGGGCCGGAGCGGATCTGGTGGCCGCTGGCGAATACGGCGTCACCGTGGCATCCCAGAGTCAGGCCGCCGTGCCCGTTCCTCTGAAGGATGTGGCTGGAAACCTCAAGACAGTTCCGCTCGATCATCCGTGGATTAGCGCTGCCCGCCACGTGGGCACCTGCATGGGCGATTAGGAATCCTCCCGGCGCGGCCGCCCCTGACCCCTCATCGGGGGAGCCTTGGGATCGCGGCCCGCCTCCTTGAGGGAGTCACGTAGCACCACTTCGATTTGCGCGTTGACGGAACGCAGGTTGTCTGCAGCCCACTTGGCCATGGCGGCGTGGACCGCAGGGTCCAGCCGGAGCAGGACCTGCTTGCGCTCCCGCTTCTTCTTGGGAGGATCAGGCGGGCGTTCGTCTGACATCGAAGGCATCTTTAGGAATACAGGGAGCTCGCGTTGATGACGGGCGTTGCCGCATGATCCGATGTGAGCACTACCAAGAGGTTGGACACCATCTGCGCCCGGCGTTCATCATCAAGGATGACAACCTCTTCGGCTTCCAGCCGTCCAAGCGCTTGTTCCACCATCGATACGGCGCCCTCAACGATCTGCTCACGAGCCGCGATAATGGCTCCGGCCTGCTGGCGCTGGAGCATCGCTTGGGCGATTTCCGGAGCGTAGGCAAGCGAGGAAATCCGTACTTCTACGATCTCAAGTCCAGCAAGGGCCACGCGTTCCGCCACCTCGTGGGCAAGCTCCGTGGACACTTCGTCCGTGCCTCCGCGCAGCGAGGTTTGATCAGCGGAAGGCTCATCGTAGGGATGGATGGTGGCAACATGGCGCAGCGCGGCTTCCGCCTGAGTCTTGATGAACTCTTCGTAATCCTCGATAGAGAACACGGCGCGTGCCGTGTCCGATACCTGCCACACCACAATCGCTGAGATGTTGATCGGGTTTCCATCCGCGTCATTCACCTTGAGCTCGTTCGTCTCAAAGTTGTGGACTTTGACAGACACCTTCTTGCCGTTGGTGAATGGGGGCACCAGAACGAGGCCCGTTTTCCGAACCGTCCCGATGTAGCGCCCGAAGAACTGCCTGACGGAGGTCATGCCCGGGGACACGACAATCACGGTAGTCATCGTGACCGCCGAAATGAGGACGAGCACGATCCCCACGATGAGCCGGAATGGGTTCTCTCCAGCGTCCACGGCAATGCCGCCGAACACGATCAGCAAGGTACCGCCAACAAACATGATGAGCGTCAGCAGGGCAACACTGAAAGCCGCGGGCGAACCCCCTGACCGCGCTGGAGTTTCGGAGATTGCGGCGCGTACACCACTGTGCCCAACCGGCTCAGTGGCAGTTTCCGGCAGCGCATCGGCTGCTGTTTGATCGTTCATTGCTCCTCCAAGAGAATCGATCGAGTATCAATAAAACTGATATTAATCTGATATCACTTTTTGGTCAAGGCTGGACCACACGGAGATGCCACGCCAGAACGCGCTGGGACACCACAGAGGGCCAGAGGCCGCGGAAACAATCCACGAGCTCTAACCCTCTGATGATCGAGGAATCCCTGGACCCCCTTCAGCCCAAGAGCTCACCCGTTATATGCGGCCCGGTGAGCAACCTTCGCGCAAAGATTGCCCGCCGAACCTGGCTTAATTGGTTGATGGAGCCTTCGCCATGTGGCGCGCTGCAATCAATCCGAACACCGAAGCCGGGGCGATAGTGGAACCCGGCCCGGGATAGGTGTGGCCCATGACGGTGGCCGTGTTGTTGCCGGAGGCGTACAGCCCCTCGATCACGGAGCCGTCCTCGCGGAGCACGCGCGCATCCGTATCCGTCACCACGCCTCCCTTTGTACCAAGATCTCCCGCAACCATCTTGTAGGCGGTAAACGGACCCTTTTCGAGGGGCCCGAGGCACGGGTTGGGACGGACGGTGGGATCGCCGTAATAGCGATCGTAGGCGGAATCACCCTTGTTGAAGTCCTGATCACGGCCCGATCGCGCAAACCCGTTGAAGCGCTCCACCGTGGCTCGCAGTGAGGCCCGATCCACCCCAATCTTCCCCGCCAGTTCCTCGATGGTTTGGGCCTTGTGGAGGTATCCTTTTTCTTCCATACCTTTCATGAGTCCGGGCTGGATAGAGAACGTGCGGAAGTATCGCTTGTTGTAGGTTCCGGACGTGATCATCCAGTAGTCTCCGCCGCGGTCATGATCATTCATGTGATGCCCGAGATCAATATAGGACTCCGCTTCGTTGGCAAAGCGCTTGCCTTGGCCATCCACGATCATCATGTAGGGCAACGAACGCTCGCCCACAAGGAAGCCGCCTGCCGGCTTATCGTCATAGGGCTGCAGCGAACCGCCCCACCACGCATCGTCCATGTAATCCACCGCGGCGCCAATCTCTTGAGCAAATTCGATTGGCTTTCCTAGGTTTCCGGGGTTTCCCGAGGTGTACCCGGTGACGTTCTGGTACTTCTGGCGCCATTCCTGATTCGATTCAAATCCGCCGCCACCCAGCATGACGCCCTTATTGGCTCGCAATACGCGTTCACTAGAGCCGCTCTTGACGCGCACGCCCACCACGCGTTCGCCTTCAACGACGAGGCCAACCGCGGGAGTATCAAGCACAAGTTCGGCGTTGCCCTTGACCAGCACCGCGTATGCGTACTGGGCCGCGAGCGCTCCGCCTAGGCCCACAAGCTTCTTGCCTCGCGCCAGTCCGCCGATCGTGCGGAACACAAACTGCGCACCGCGCACGAATCCACCCGGCGTTGACCATGCTCGCCCAAGAAGCCATATATCGTTCGTCCGCACGGGCAGTGGCACAACTCCACGCTGGGACGCCGCCCACTCCCCGAGCTTCTTGACGTCAAAGTTCATTCCCTCGATGGCGCGCCCGATCTTTCCGCCGGGCTTCTCCGGATAGTAATCCGGGTAATCCGTATCCCTCATGAATTCCATGCCGTGGCGCTCCGCCGTCGTCACAAAATCATCGATGCTATCAACGAAAGCTTCGATTCGCTCCGGGGAAGAAGCCGGACCAGGATTCCCGATCACCTCGTTCATGTACTCGAGAGCTTCTTCGCGCGAATCCCCGGCACCCTCACGCTTCATCAGGGGATTGTTGGGTAACCACAGGCCACCGCCAGACATCGAGGTGTTCCCACCCCACTGATCCGTACTCTCCACCATGATCACGCTGAGGCCTTCGTCAATCGCTCCAAGAGCCGTTGCGAAGGCGGCGGCACCGCTTCCTACCACAACAACGTCATACGTATCTTTTTCTGGCACTGCCATCATTATCTCCTTGGTGTCTGAGGTACATCCCAACCGGACAGCTCTGTCCGGTTTAGTATACTGAGTCACATGGTACCTACGCACCCGGAACTTTTTTCCGACGACGACGGCGCGCCGCGAGCCCGCGGCGTACTGCAGGGTGCCGGGCCCAAACTCAATCGCACAAACCGTGGCCCAGCCGCAGCCGCCGCAAACCGCGACGCTCTCCTTGAGGCGGCCCGAACAATCTTTGCATCACGAGGGCTAGACGTCCCGCTCAGTACCATCGCCCAACAAGCGGGGGTGGGCCAGGGAGTGCTCTACCGTCACTTTCCATCCAGAATCGATTTCGCCGTGGCGATTTTCGAGGAGAACAAGACGCTCATCGAAAAGGCAGCCACCGGCCACGCGCAGGCTCACCATCTCTTTCAGGCCGTGTGGCGGCAGATGGTTGATCTGACAGTGAGCGATGTGGCCTTCATCGAAACCGTGGTGTCCTCGCCCCATGACCCTCGGATCGATGCGCTGAACGCGGATCTCGCCGCATTCCTCACGCCACTTCTGAACGAAGCACGCGCGCGGGGAACCGTGCCTGAGACCATCGACCTTCCCGCCCTGTACGGTGTGCTGCGCGCAGCCTACGGCCTTGTCATCACGCACACGCGGGACAATATGGGAATCCGCGAGGAAGTCGAGTGCTTGATTTCCGCTCTGGGATTGCCGAGCCAGCCCGGCTAGCCCTAGTAGGCTGGACCACTATGGAGGATTACCAGCCAACCGCCAACCCAAAAGACGGGCGCCACGCTGAAGCGATATCCGGGTTCGCGATGTTCGGGCTCAGCCTTGGTGTTGGCGTTCTCACCCTCGTCTTAGACGATCCCACCATCCCTTTGTGGCTGTGGGCCACACTTCTATTCACGTGGTTCGTGTCAATTGTCGTAGCTGGCGCTGGCATTGTGGGCCGGGCCGCGGAACTGTTGTTCTTTGCCTGCGCTGTGCTCGCATCGTGGGCCCTGCTGCTGACGGCGGACGCCAACGGCATGATCATGCTTCTGCTCATCACCGTTGTTGGCGTGGGCAGCTACCTCCTGGCGATGCCATGGATGGTGGCCCTCTCGCTCGTCAACTGTCTCCTACTATTCGGCCACGTGTGGCTGAGTAGCGGCAATTTGTCCAACGCAGCGATCTTCGCGGTTTTCTATTTTGTCCTTCACATAGCCGTCGTTTTCAGTTCTTACGCGCAATTGCGAGAGGTACGGCTCCGAGCGGAACTCGAACAGAAGAACCTAGAGCTGGAGGCGGCCAGCATGCTGTTGGAAGATTCCGTGGCTGGCGCCGAACGCCTGCGCATCTCCCGCGAGCTCCACGACCTGATCGGCCACCAGCTCACCGTCCTGAACCTAGAGCTGGAGGCAGCCAAGCACCTCGCCGGCGGCGAACACGTTGAACGTGCCAGCGCGGTGGCGAAGGATCTGTTGTCTGACGTCCGCGCAACGGTAGGTCAACTGCGCGAGACTCATCCCGCGGATCTGCGCGCGAGCCTGCAACGCTTGGCACACACCGTGCCCAGCCTCGATATTCACGTCGATGTGACAAACGATGCAGAGATCGATCAGGACATGACAGCCACACTGATACGCGCCGCGCAGGAGATTATCACCAACACTATTAAGCACGCTCAGGCCACAGAACTTTCTCTCCACGTCGAACAGGGCGAAGGCACCGTCACTCTCACCGGTACCAACAACGGCACCGCACCGCGCACCATTACGCCCGGCCATGGCCTCACCGGACTGGAGGAACGTCTCAACCTTGTTGGCGGTAGCCTAGAGATCCGCACCGCACCGGAGTTCGCCGTGCAGGCGCATATTCCGATCAACCGCGAGGGAGAACGTCCGTGAGCGATGTAGCCCCGCGCGTATTTGTTGTGGACGATCAGACGTTAGTTCGCCAAGGGATCCGATCCCTCCTAGAACTCGCCGGCATTGACGTTATCGGCGAGGCATCCGATGGCCGCGAGGCACTACGAGAGTGCAAGGTTCTTGAGCCCGACGTGGTCCTTTTGGACCTACGTATGCCTACATACGATGGAATATGGTTTCTTCGCCACCAAGCCGGATACGGAGTTGGTAGTCCTGCGCTAGTTTTGACGACTTTTGACGACGACGAGCTTGTCCTGCAAGCTCTCCGTGCCGGAGCTCAGGGTTACATGCTCAAGGATGTCACCGTGGACCAGCTCTCACGCGCCGTGCATTCTCTTGCCTCCGGAGGCACACTCATCAGTCCGTCCATTACTGACCGGCTCGTGCGGGCAATACGCTCCGCTCCCCCGCCCGCCGGGGCTTCGGGAGACGTTGTAGAAGAATTGACGGAGCGCGAGGTGGAGGTGCTGCGGCTAGTGGCGGCCGGATACTCCAATCGGCAGATTGCCGAATTGGTGTATCTGGCCGAGGGCACGGTGAAGAACCATCTCTCGTCGATTTTGACGAAGCTTGGTGCCCGCGACCGCACCAATGCCGTGCTGAGGGCCATCCGCGAGGGGATGCTTTAGCCTTTGCGGCGCTGCTGATCCAGAGTGGCGATCCCCGAGATGATCAGATCCACACCCAAGTCGTATTCGCGCTCCATCCCATCGTCAAACTCAACAATCGGTCCCTCCTCAGCAATGTAATTGCCGGATTCGACCACAGGTGCCAAATGCGGGAAGCGCTCCGCGGTGATGACCTCGTTCAGCAGAGCCACGCCTTGCTCAGGGATGGAAACCATACCTTCCTCGGCTAGACCCACCTCCAGCTCAACGGCGGAGGCAATGTGCTGGGAGATCACGAGAATCGCACCTACCTTCTCATCATTCGAAAGGCAAAGCGTTTCCATCGCAGCCAAACCATGGTTGGCCGCACGCACACTGTTGGGCATCACAACGGAGATTGGACCTCGGGGAATCTCGAGAACCCACGGGTGTGCGCGATAAGAGTCGCGGACCGCCTTTGCCCACAGCCGCAATGCTTCGCGCCAGTCGGAGGGAAGATCGAGCTCCTCTGGGATGTTGAGAGCCGAATCTTGCATCAGCCGCAACAGTTCATCCTTGCTGGAGACGTACCGATAAAGAGACATGGTGGTGAAGCCCAACGATCTGGCAACCGCCTGCATCGTGACTGCGGTGAGACCCTCAGCGTCAGCGATCTCGATAGCCGCAGCAGTGATTTGCTCGTGGCTGAGCCCCCGGTTCGGTCCCCGCTGCGGTGCCTCTTGCATCCCCCACGCGATGGCAACCGCACGCGGCAGTCCCGTTTCAGTGATATCGGCCATGGTTGATTCTCTCATAACTCACAATTGTGTACGTAGTACACTGTATATGCCATACTCTGTGTATGAGATATACAGATACGCCCCTTGTGGAGATTTCAGGGCTCTCAAAAGGCTACGGAAAGCACATGGTTCTCGACGAGTTGGATCTTGTCCTTCACTCAGGAATCCACGCGCTCCTCGGCCCCAACGGGGCAGGCAAAACCACGTTGGTGAATATCCTCTCCACCCTCATCCCCTACGATTCGGGCGAAGTACGGGTCCTTGGATTCGATCCGCGCCATGAAAAGCGAAGAATCCAAGAGCTCATCTCCCTCACGGGACAGTACGCTGCAGTGGACAACCAGCTCACCGGGATAGAAAACATGTTGATGGTGGGCCAGCTATTTGGCCTGCCTAGGCGCGACGCCACCCGCCGCGCCAATGACCTACTCGAGCGCTTCGAGCTCAGCGCGGATGCCGGGAAACGAGTTGCCACCTATTCGGGCGGCATGCGCCGGAAACTGGACATCGCGGCAAGTCTCATCGCCGGGCCACGCCTCATCTTTCTTGATGAGCCAACTACGGGACTCGATACGCGGAGCCGGCAAGCTCTGTGGGATGAAATCGCCTCGCTTGCTGCCACCGGGACCTCGATCTTCCTCACCACCCAGTATCTGGAGGAAGCCGACGCCTTAGCAGAGCGGATCTTAGTGCTGAACGGCGGCCGCATCGTGGCCAACGGCACTGCTGCAGAACTCAAGGATCGCATTGGCAGCTCGACGATTCAGATCCACGATGCCGCAGGCCGCGTGACACAGACGGTGCCCACCAACGGGTCAGCTCAGGATGTGGCGCAACGCCTCGCGGCACTTGCCCATCAGAATCCGGAGGCCACTGTGACTGTGCGCCGCCCAAGCCTCGACGAGGTGTTTCTTGAACTGACCGGACAAAAGGAAGGAGTCTTTGCATGAGCACTGAACGTATCGCTATGTCAGGCGCGAGCGGACTGACGGCATTTCACATCTTCACTGTGCGCAGTCTCAAGCATTCCTTCCGGGACGCAGAATCCTTGCTGATGGCCGTGTTGCTGCCGCTCATGCTGATGCTGGTCTTCACGTTCATATTTGGCGAGTCCATCGCGTCAGGACAGGGAGGAGATCGCGGGGATTACCTCGCCTATGTTCTGCCAGCTATTGCACTCACGGCTGCGGGCTTTGGCGCTTCGTACACCGCCGTCGTCGTCTCAAATGATATGACCACGGGGTTCATGAACCGGCTGCGTACTATGCCCTTCCCTTCGGCGACCGTATTACTCGGGCACGCCGCTTCATCCGTGGTGCGAAATCTGCTCGCAACCGCCGTAGTGGTCATCGCAGCCTTCGCGCTGGGTTTCAGAACCGATGCCTCGGCGGCGCAGTTTTTGGGCGCAGTTGGGCTGATTGCGTTGTGGATTCTGGTGATCACAACCGTTTTCGCAGTGTTGGGGATGGTGGCGGGATCCGCCGAAGCCGCAAGCGGCTACGGATTCATTCTGCTGTTTCTTCCCTATCTTTCCTCGGGGTTTGCTCCGGTCGAGACGATGCCGGGTTGGATGCAAGGTTTCGCTGGACACCAACCGATGACTCCCATCATCGATTCTTCCCGCGCACTACTCAATGGCGATGCTCCCGGCGCCGAGTGGTGGATTGGCATCGTGTGGTGCGCCGGATTCATTGCTATCGCGGTATGTTTGGCTATCGCAATCTTTCCCAGAAAGGTCGCTCAGTAGGTAACACGGGTTGCCGCGGCTAGGACTCGAATGGCCAGAGGAAGCCTTGCTTCTGGCCAGCGCCGGGCACTCGGCACACCTATCCTTGAGCGGCGAGTGACGAACGGGGCCAATGTTGCTTGGCCTAGTGGACAGTCCAAGCCAACAGAGAACTCCGTAGGACTATTGTGCCCCTACGCAACTGCGCTCGAGCCTGCCAAAAAGGGGACCAGCAAGTATGCGGTTTCGAGCTGACGTAGGAGCGTCACGCTGGAGAACCATCCTCATCGTGTCTGGGATGGATTCGGCTAGCCTATCCCGCTCTTCGATAATCGCAGCGAAAGGAAGATTCAGATCTCGCGCGAATTTTTCCCAATCGGCTTGCACAACACTGAAAAATCTGTCGTGGAACCCAATCTTCATGGCGGCTCTGGCAAACCGGAGCCGGTCAGTACCATCCAGTGAGTATCCAAAGCCCGTGGCCGCATCATACATGGGAGCAAACGAGACCGATTTATCAGGCAAGATGAGCACCGAGTAGTTCTTCGCATGAGCATCAGGGCATCCGGTGAGGTAGTTGTAGATCACCATCATCGCGAACGATGCCCGGAACTCTCTCGATTGCTCGGGGCCCATCGCGATGCGGTCCAGAAACGCTGCCATATGAGCCACATCCGGCCCACCTTGCTCCTCGTACTTCATTTCTGGAGCAACGCCAAGGGCTTGGCATAGGTCTTCTTGGTGTATACGGAGGACCTGGCCCGACAGAGCGAGTCTGTCATACCGTTCAACAACTACCGCAGGTACGCCGTCAAATTCGTGAAACTCCGACCGAGCTGCCGGCACGCCCAAGGCTTCCGCAGTCGCTAAGGTCATGTGTTCAGTCAATGCCTGATCTTCAACGGGTTCACGTCCGGCGAAGACAATGCCCGGCTTGATAATGTGCGTTGTTGGCATTCCTCCCACCGCGCGTGCCCAAGACCCGGCAGGCCCACGATGAAGGGCAATCTTCCCCTGCTGTCCAGCAACAGACCATCGTTCGTTTTTTGTCGCGGCCGGTTCGCCTCTAGTCACAGCAATCAAGCGCGCTCCGATCTCCTGTTCAGATATCGATTCAAGCGCAATTTTCCTCGTTGGCAAGGCCATTTCGGGCGTTATTTGGACAGCGCCCGCACAATCCAACCCCGAGCTTTTCAGCAGCGCCATCGAGGAGGTGTCTTGCTCACCATGCGCCTCGGCCATCGCACGCCGCAGCTCATACCCTTCAGGGAGCAAACCGGTAAACCATGCCGAGGCAACAGATCGTTCAACGCTTCGGCGGGTGAGAGGCATAGAGTGGGACAGCGTAGGACCCTCATATCGCTTCTCGTAGCGGAACCCCGTAATAAGAGTCCCTCGGCCTGAAAGAGTACCTACTCGTTCCCCGTAGAGAAACACGTTGAGATCACTCTTCGCCACGACGCGTCACAACCTCAATCAAGGAAGGGCGCCGGGACCCTACAGCTATACCTGACCGGTTCCGGAAAGCGTCCACTAATTCGCGGTGCTCCTCGGGAAGCTCAACTTGGCGTTCCTCGGCAAACTCGAATGTCATGCCCAACGCACGGGCAACATGGACTACCTTAGTCAGCTCTGCGCGAGGTGATTTCCCACGCTCGAAGTTCGATAGCCACCTCACCGACACGTCGGCCTTCTCGGCTAATTCCGCTTGCTTTACCCCTTGACGCTCACGTTCGTGACGCAGCTGCAGCCCAAAATCTGCAGCGGTTTTCATCTGGTTCTCCGAGCTCATGACTTAATAGTACGGTCAACAAGCGGCACCGGCAAGAACAGTCAAGTTGACCTTATTGACCGTACGGTCAAGGTGGGTAGTTAGGAGACCTCGACGATCAGTTTTCCACGGACGTGTCCACGTTGAAGGTCTGTATAGGCTTGGCGAACCGATTCCGTGGAGAATGGGTAAACGTGGGCGATCGAAACCTTGACGGTCCCGTTAGCCACAAGCTTTCCAACCCTCTCAAGATCGCCCGGTTGCGCGTGCCGTTGCCCGGTGGCAATTGCTCCCTTTTCGGTAGCTTCTGGAGTCCCGACGAGAGTTCCGTAGCTGCCCGCGCCAACGTTGAGGGCGATCGCTAGATCAACATACTCAGGACCAAAGCAGTCCAACAGCTTAGTGACGGGCGCTCCGGCCGCCTCACGAACACGCGACTCCAGATTATCTCCGTAGGCAACTGGGATGGCGCCGAGAGAACGTAGGTAGTCCGCATTGGACTCGCTGGCAATTCCGATCACAGTTGCGCCGCTGTAGACGGCCAACTGAACGGCGATTGCCCCAACGCCGCCTGCTGCGGCGCTGATGACTATGACGTCTGATCCCTGCAAATTGAGCGCACGGAGTGATCCGCATGCCGTCAGCCCGGCGATCCCGAGCGAGGCTGCGTCCACAAAGGACAAGCCATCGGGCATCTTCTCAGCGTCCTTCGCTGCAACGATTGCCTCTTTGGCCAGCGCGCTCGTGTTTTGCCCGTGGCTCCGGGCGCTCTTCATCGAACCGAACACTTCGTCGCCAACTGCCAAGCCCTCAACGCCATTGCCGACAGCCTGAACCACTCCAGAGAAATCATTGGCCACACCGGTGGGTAGTCCCGAGGTATCTCCACCGAACATCCCGGAGAAGATCTTCCAATCCACCGGGTTGAGCCCTGCTGCCTTCACAGCAACGCGAACTTCGCCGTCCCCAGGCTCTGCCGTTTCAGTTTCCACCACGTTCAAAACGTCCGGGCTACCAAACTCTTGATACTGAATTGCTTGATTCATCAGATCCTCTGCTTCCTCGGCGATCGTTGTTTCCACCAACTGTCAGGTTACGCGTGGCCCCATCTGGGCAACAGGGCACTTCGCTTACGGGAAAGAAGACCTCTCGGAGCAGCGCTAGACCAATGCCTTTAGCATTCGCTCGAGAGCCTCACGCAATTCGCTTCGTTGTGGTTCGGGAAAGTCCGTCGTGTATTCGATGCCCGAAGGAATGTATAGCATCCCGTACATGGCCTCACGCCAGTCCGAGCCGCCGATTGGCCAGCGCGTACGCTCACCCTCTGACGTCGCACCCTGAGACCACTGGCCAAACCTGCGCCTCATCTCATCGAGCGGCATATCGATAACCACGTCCGCTTCGACCGAGTGCGGAGCCCATGAGCGAGCAATCAGAACGAACTCCTCGATCTCCTCCGCCGTGAGCGGTGCGGGCTCGAATATCACACCCGTCTGCTGGATGTCCGAGATCCTGTCCACGCGAAAGGTTCGCCAATCATCGCGGTCTCGATCCCAGCACAACAGATACCAGTGTCGCTCCGCGGGTGCCAGTGCGTGCGGATCCACGTTGCGGCGAGTTGTCTTTCCCTGAACTGACGTATGGGAAAAGCGGACGCGTTCGTGATCGCGGCAGGCCATGGCGAGTTCGCCGAGCACGTCTGATGATACTGGCGCACCAGATGAAATCCCCGCCGGTTGTACCACCTCGGCCAATGCGTTGACTCGCTTGCGTAGGCGCGCCGGCAGCACCTGCTCCAACTTCGCAAGGGCAGTAATGGCGGTTTCGGGCCCGGATATGAGACGCCGCGCGGCAGCCACCCTCAACCCTATCGCCATGGCCACAGCCTCCTCATCGGTGAGCAGCAGTGGCGGCACCGCGCTTCCAGCCTCCAGCCGGTAACCGCCAGCGGCACCCGCCGACGATTCGATCCGGTACCCGAGATCGCGCAGCCGTTCGACATCCCGTCTCACAGTCCGCTCAGAGACGCCAAGGCGTTCGGCCAGTTCCGAACCCGGCCAGTGGCGGTGCGTCTGAAGCAAGTTGAGCAGGGCGAGCGCGCGCTCCGTGGTGCCGGTCATGTTGTTCAGTCTTCCACAGATTGAGGACAGAATCTGTCCGGGTTTCTCTCTACCCTCAATCCATGAGCAATGATCCGATCATCGAAGCACAAGGACTGTCCAAGAGATTCACGGTCAAGAAGAAGACCGTTGAGGCAGTAACCGACCTGACGTTTCAGGCTGCGCAGGGCGAGCTGGTTGCCTTCCTCGGCCCCAATGGTGCTGGCAAATCCACCAGCCTGCGAATGCTCACCACCCTGCTGCCTCCCACGTCAGGAACGGCGCGGGTGGTGGGAGCTGACGTCGTCGTCGACCCTGAAAAAGTGCGCGCCCGAATCGGCTATGTCGGCCAACTAACGAGCGGAAGCTTCGCCCAGCGCGTGCGCGACGAACTACTCAGCCAAGGTGCGTTCTACGGGTTATCCAAGCCAGCGGCACGCTCGCGGGCGGACTCCCTCATCGAATCCCTCGAACTCGGAGATTTTGCCAATCGCTCCGTCCAACAACTCAGCGGTGGCCAGAAGCGACGGCTAGACGTTGCCCTCGGACTCATGCACGCTCCTCCCCTGATCTTCCTCGATGAACCGTCAACGGGGCTCGATCCGCAAAGCCGAGCCAACCTGTGGCAGCACATCAACACCTTGCGGGAGCAATATGGCACCACCGTGTTCCTGACAACCCACTATCTGGAGGAGGCTGATCGCTACGCGGAGCGGGTCATGGTCATGGACCGCGGGCGTGTGATCGCCGATGACACCTCCGCACACTTGAAAGCGCAGCTGGCCGGGGATGTCGTGAGTCTGAGGGTTGGATCGCTCGAAGAAGCACGGCGCGCCTCGCATATCGTCGGGGCGCTGACGGATCGCGACGTCCGGGCGGCAGGTACCAACATTTCGGTGACCGCCCCTGACGGCGATGCCCTGCTACCGGCGGCGGTCCGGGCGTTGGACGCCGAAGGTATCACGGTGCTTTCGGCAAGCGGGGTGCCGCCAACCCTAGACGATGTATTCCTCGCCCTCACCGGGCGCACGCTGCGCGATGCGCACGAGAGCCACACGACCGATGACACGCTCACAGTGGAAGGAGCAAGCAAATGACAACGGTAACAACCCAAACTGACCCCACGCACGAGGTCCGCCCGAACATTGCACGCGATACATGGAACGTGCTGGTCCGCGAACTGAGGCCGGTGCTCCGCGATCCATTTTCGCTGACCTTCAGCCTGCTTCAACCGCTTGTTTTCCTTGCGCTTTTTGGCCCCCTGCTCACCACCATGTCGGGTGCCCCTCCCGTAGAAACTCTGGCGTGGTTCGTCCCGGGCGTTCTGGTGATGATTGTCCTGTTTGGCACCGGCGCAGTGGGCTCCAATCTGCAATACGAAATGGCCACCGGCTCCCATGAGCGCACGTTGGTGGCGCCGCTCTCTCGCTCCTCGCTACTCATGGGACGTGCGCTCAAGGAGATCGCACCGATTATCGTGCAGGCGCTATTAATCGTTGCCATTGCGTGGCCGTTCGGATTCAGAGCACATCTGGTGGGCTTGCTCGCCGGAGTGGTGCTGCTTGCCGTGTTTGGCGTTGGACTCGGCGCCCTGTCCTACACCCTCGCCCTGGTAACAAAGGGCCGCGAATGGCTATTCTGGAGCGTCCAGCAGATGCTTATCTTCCCGCTGTTGATCCTCTCTGGCATGCTGCTCCCACTGGATGATGGGCCCGGGTGGATGGGCACGGTGGCGGCCGCCAACCCGGTCAACTGGATCGTGCAGGGCGAACGCGCGCTGCTTGCAGGCGAGTTTTCAGCTGGGGCCGTTCTTTGGGGATCGGCGGCTGCGAGCGCCGTTGCCATCATCGGCCTAGCTGTTGGCATTCGCGCAATTCGGCGAAGTAGCTGAGGAAATGCCGCGGGCGGCTGGCTACGCTCGCTGAGCGCTCAGGTGGGTATAGAGCGCATCAACCAATTCCCGGTAACGAGCGGCAATATCGTGCCCGCCCGCCGTCAACTGGTAGGCGGGGCGTCCGGCAGCCGCCATACGCTCAACAAGGCCGTCATCTTCAAGCATCCGCAACGTTTGGGAGATCATGCGTTCATTGGAGCCACCGATACGGCGATGAATCTCGCCAAATCGAGTCATCCCCTCATCTAAGGCCATCATCACAAGCGGGACCCAGCGCCCCGACAGATCGCGCAGAGTGGATTGCGATGGGCACCTCTGGTCAAAAACATTGAAAGCTGGCGTCTGTGATTGCGCCATGCGAAATCCTCCTCTCGTGACGATTACTACGTGCGACGGTTCGTTTGGTTGACGCCCAGTCTACCGCACACTTACGATAGGTAAGTACTTACGATTCGTAAGTTTGCTGACAACAAGCTTACTGACAATACGCAAACACACGTAGACGCACGTGACGCATAGAAAAGAGAAACACCATGACCATCGCTATCACCGGAGCAACCGGCCAACTCGGACACCTCGTTATCGAGGAGCTTCTGGAACGCACCACCCCGGATCAGCTGATCGCCCTAGCTCGCAATACTGAGAAGGCCTCAGATTTCGCCGCGCAAGGCATCGAAGTCCGCACCTTTGATTACGACCAGCCAGAAACTCTCGCTCCCGCGCTCAAGGGCGTTGATCGCCTTCTTCTCATCTCGGGCAACGCCATCGGCCAACGCATTCCGCAGCACACTGCGGTCATCGAAGCCGCCAAGACGGCGGGAGTCCCCTTCCTCGCCTACACGAGTGTGCTTCATGCGGATACCGCGAAGTCGCTGGCGGTGGCTCCTGAGCATGTCGCAACTGAGAAACTTCTTGCTGAGGCCCCCTTCACGGTTGCCCTTCTGCGCAACGGTTGGTACACGGAGAACGTTATCGACACGGCAAAGCAGGCGGCCGAAACCGGTTCCCTCCTCACCAGCGCCGCAGACGGCCGCCAGTTCGCCGCACCCCGCAAGGACTATGCCGCAGCTGCCGCGATCGTCCTGACCGCCGCAGAGGCCCCGGCTGCCACCTACGAACTCGCTGGTGACACCGGCTTCACGCAAGACGAATTCGCTCAGACCGTCAGCGAGCTGTCCGGCAAGGACATCGCCGTTCAGCATGTATCCGCGGAGGATCACCGCGCCGCACTCGCCCAAGCCGGGCTTCCCGACGGTGTGATCGACTTCCTCGTCAGCACCGATGTTGCCATCTCCGATGGCGAGCTAGCCGATCCACAGCCGGGCACCCTTTCGCTCCTGCTGGGACGCCCCACTACCCCGCTACGCGATACTCTGGCCCCCGAATTTAACGCCTGAGTACTAAACCCTACGGTGCTCGGGCCTGCTCATGACTTTTGGCAGGTCCGAGTGGGAGGGGCCCGCCCGTAGGGTAGAGATATGAGAGATTTCGACGACGACGAGCCCACCTCGCTATCGCTCCGCCCGCCAGCCCATCCTGTGGAGCGGCGCGCCATTGCGTGGTGGATGCTGCAATCGCTGGTTGTGAGCGTGCCCTTGCTTGTTGCCGCCATCGTCGCCTACGTTCTGTGGGAGGCGGCGCGGCCGTGGCTGATTGTGGCGATTGCGGTTGCGGCGGTTTTCGCTGCAATTGGCCTCGTCGTCGAACCCCTCTGGCGGTACCGGGTCCACCGCTGGGAAACAACCCCGGAAGCCGTCTATGCGCGAAGCGGATGGCTGGTACGGGAGTGGCGCGCGGCCCCGCTTGCCCGAATTCAAACCGTGGACGCGCTTCGTGGGCCCATCGAACAAGTTCTGGGGCTCTCCACACTGCGCGTGACCACCGCCTCGTCCTACGGATCAATCGATATCGGCGGTCTCGACTGGCGAACTGCCGCACGCGTAGCAGAAGAATTGACCGAGGCCACTCAGCAGACTTCGGGGGACGCCACATGAATCAATGGCACCGCCTCAGTTCCAGAATCATCTGGGTGGATCTGGCCATCAGTATCCTTTCGATACTGCCAGCTGTGCTCGCGATTTGGCTGTTTGACGTGGATTCCTCACAAGGTCAAATATGGCCACTGATCGGCTTGGCAGTGTTTGGCGTTGCGGGTGCATATTTCGACGCGCTGCGGTGGGCGTTTACCCGTTTTCGGATCACGCCGAGCCATGTGGAGCTGAAAACCGGCATTGTGTTCCGCCAGCATCGATCAATCAAACGTGACCGTATCCGCAGCGTAGATGTGGAAACCAAGCTGCGCCACCGAGTAGCGCGCATGCGCGTTGTCACCATCGGCGCCGGGCAGCAGGCCGCCGCGGGAGAATCGGCGCTTGCGCTGGACGCACTCAGCGCCGAGGACGCTCAGGAACTGCAACATGCGCTACTTGATGAGGCCAATGACGAGGTAGAACTGGGCGGACAAAACGGCCAACTATCCCACGGCGACGAACCGCTCCGCGTGTTTGCGCGCTTCGAGCCGAGTTGGGTCATCTACAACATCTTCAACATATGGGCCTATGTGTTCGCTCTGGGCCTTGGATGGGGCGCCATTTGGCTGTTGAGTACTGTGGGCATCGATCTGTACGGCTTTGCGGTGGGGTTGCTTGACTGGGATTCGATTGGCTGGGCTGGCACAGCATTGATTGTTTTGGCTGGTGCCGGCATTTTCGGTGCGTTCGGGCTGGCCGTCACCTACTTCCTTGAAAACTGGAACTTCGAGCTTGCACGGGTTCGCGGGCGTGACGGCACGATGCTTCGTACGCGGAAAGGACTACTCACCACCCGAGAGGTCAATCGCGCCGAGAATCGGTTCCGAGGTGCCCAGATCTCCCAGCCGGTGCTGTGGCGGTGGATGGGCACAACCGATACGAGTGTGCTGACCACCGGACTGGACGTCTACTCGATGAACGAGCCCGCGGCTATCCTCCCCCGAGGCCCTCTGCGGCGTGCCACAGAAGTAGCCGGTCAGGTGCTTGGCGATCCGCACAACCCGTTCCACACTGAGCTTGCTGCGCATCCTCGCGCGGCACTGCGGCGCCGCCTGTGGTGGGCAACCGGGCTTGCCGCGCTTTTGGTTGCAGTCCTCTTCTGGCTAGCCCACACCGGCGTGCTCCCTGACGAGGCAATCTGGGCAGTTGGCGCATTCTGGCCGGTGGCGATTCTCGCAGCCGTTGTCGCCTATCGCGCACTCGGCCACACCATCACGGATCGCTATGTCATTACACGGTCAGGACTCTTCAGCCGAGCCACTACAGTGCTTCAGCGCTCAGCTGTCAGCACCATCGTCATCCGCGAATCAGTGCTCCAGCGGCGTCTCGGCCTGCAGACCGTCTCCACCATGACCGCCGCCGGCCACGGAGGTTATGACACGCCCGACATTTCACGCGACGAAAGCCTTCAGTTCGCCGTACAGGCTGCGCCGGGGCTTCTTGATCCGTTCTTAGTCCCTACAGAGTTAGTACCTACAGAGATCGTGGACACCACGCGAGAGACGTAGGCCGCGGCCCAACTTGCCCCGCTTCGGTCCTCTACACGTCGCGCGCGGCGAGCACACAGAACTCGTTACCCTCGCGATCGCGCAAGACCGTCCATGTATTCTCTGCCGTCTGGCCCACATTGGCATGGGTGGCTCCCATGTCCAGAAGCTTTGCAATTTCGGCGTCCCGGTCCTGACTCGTATGGGGCGCAAGATCGATGTGCAATCGATTCTTGACCGTCTTGTTCTCCGGCACCTTCACGAACACCATGCCCTGCCCGGCATTCAGCCATGTTTCCAGATCCGAGATGGGATCTTCCGTCATGGTCTTCGGGACAATAACAGCTTCCTCGGAGGTATCGAAAACGACCTGCCAATCAAGTACCTCGGCCCACCATCGAGCCTGCGCACTCGTATCGTGAGAATCGACGACGACGGTATACCAACGCAATGCCATAGTCTTGCTCCTTGCTCGTTCTCCGGTTTGGACCCCATCGAGGCATCCCATGAAGGCATCCTCTGCTTCACGGCTAGGCTATATCACCGTAAATCTGCTTGGGAACACTAACTAATAGCCCTCTAGTTCCGTCTGTTGAGGTTGGGTGTGATGGGTGGGGCTGTGGAGTGGTAGTGG
>NZ_JBQCZW010000023.1:0-9372 GCF_052089425.1 Ancrocorticia sp.
GCTCCAGCACAAATTCCGTGATGAGGCGCTGGCGTTCCTCTTTGTTCTGCGTCTTTGCCATAATCATTCCGTATCAGGGGTGGGCCGTAGAAAACCGCGGGCAGGTGGAAGGTGAGTGTGGTTCTTGTACGAAAGTGGCGGGGCAAAACCCCGCCACTTTCCTTGTATCGAACTCTGTTGGAGCTACTTCAAACCACCGAAGAAGCTATCCCAGGGCATCTCTAGCGGGGCATCCTCAGCAACCACGGAGTACAGGAACCGGCACAGCGGGTATTCCTCGGGGCCGATCACGCCACGTTCGGTCAGCGGCTTGAGGGCCGCACCAATTACGTTAATGGCGGCAACACCCTCAAGGGTCACGCCCTTCATAAGGCGATCGCGAACCTCGGAGAACGGAACGCCTTCGCCAACAAATCCACCGGCCTTGACGTTACGCCCACCCGCTGAGGTCACGTACATATCGCCTACACCGCCCAGGCCGATGGCCGTATCTGGCTCACCGCCCATGAGCTTGATGAAGGATGTCAGCTCGCGCTGGCCCTGTGCGAACACGGCCGCGGAGTAGTTGTACATGACATAGCGATCGTTTTCCTTGCCAGCCACGCGAAGGAGACCATCGGCGAAACCAGCCGCGAACGCGTACACGTTCTTCGTGGCAGCGCCCGTCTCGTATCCGTTGAAATCGAGCGAGGTCCACACGTGGTAGTAATCGGTGCGGAACAGGCCAGCCAAGTAGTCCAGATCGCCCTGATCGTGGCCACAGAACACCACGCAGGTGTCATGGTGCACGGCCAGTTCGCCGGCGATGGATGGACCAGTGATGGCGTTCCACGAAATCTGCTCAGCCAGCTCTGGATCCAAGTAGGACTTGATAATGTTCGGCAGCAGCTTCAACGTGCCGTCGTCATCGGCGCGCATGCCCTTGGTAATGGTCAAGAGCTTCTGCCCTGGCTCCAAGAGATCAGCGAGCTGTTCGCCTGCCCATTCGATGCCAAACGAGTTGACACCGCACATGACAACATCTGCGCCCTTGACAACTTCGGCGGCTTCCTCCAGCTGGTGGGCCGTAACGTTCTCATTGACCTTGAGGCCCAGATCAGGGTGCACGCCCGTCTTCTGGATGGAATCGACGATCTCGCGATCGAGGAAGGTTCCGATCAGGTGGACATTGTTTCCGTTTTCTGAGGCTGGGAACGAGAGGGCCGTGGCCATGATTCCCGCTCCCAGTACTGCGATCTTCGCCATTATGATTCTTCCTTCTGTTCCTTTTGTCGGTTTGACTGGGCGTAGATACGCCCAAATAGAGGGGCAAGCGCAGGATAGATATCCTTTTGGATATCAGCCCACTGCCCATATACGTCATATGCTTCCATGTTAGGCTCAGTTCGCTCAATAAAGCTGGCCATTGCCTCAGAAGCACTTTGGACATCCGGGTAGGCCCCGATTGCGGCCATCGCCATCATGGCAGCGGCCTGTGCACTCACTTCGTCAACACCGGACACAACCATCGGTAGGCCGGTGGCATCGGCGATAATCTGGCGCCAGAGGGTGCTGCGAGACCCGCCGCCAGTGCAGCGCAGTTCGCGGAGCTCGCGGCCAGTGGATTCTTGCACCCGCTCAAGGTTTTCGCGCAGTTCCAGCGCCATACCTTCCAGAATGGAGCGATACACGTGGGCGCGGGTGTGTGCGGAACCGAATCCCACCATCATTCCCTTGGCAAAGGGATCCCAGTGCGGTGACTGCACAGCATTCCAGTAAGGAACAGTGAGCAGGCCAGCGCTTCCCGGTTCGATCTTGGCGGCTGCCTCATCCAATTCCGGATCCAGCGCACCGTCAAGAAGCGGGTTGCCCAGCTCTTTGCGGAACCAGTTGCCCAGTACAGATCCTGAGTTCTGGACAATCTCCAGCACATAAGATCCCGGTATGCCCCCCAGCAAGGTGCGGTAGGCAGGCGAATACTGGTATTCGAAGGAGTGAACACCAGAAACGATCGAGGTGCCTACGTTGACGTAGGCTAGATCCTCGTCAATTGCGGCAGTGCCAAGACCGGCCGCTTGGCCGTCTCCCACACCCGCCACCAGAACAACTCCGGAGGGCAGGCCCCACTCCTTGAGAATCTTGGGATTGATCGGATCAATGATGGAGGCCGGTTCGGCCAACTCTGCCATCTGATCCAAGCGCACACCGGCAATGCCCATAAGTTCAGGTGAATAGTCGCGGCCCGCGATGTCCAGAAGGTTGAGAGTATCCGCGCTACCCATGGCCGAAACCCAACGACCCACAAGCTTCTTCGCCAGATAGGCGTGAACATCCACTACCTTATCTGCGCCAGCCAGAGCCTCCGGCTCATGGCGCGAAAGCCAAGTCATCTTGTAGATGGCGGGAGTGGTATCGGCGGGCTTGCCCGATAGTTCATGAATGTGTGCGGAGCCGAATTCTGTGATTTCTTCGCCAGCGCGGGAGTCCAGCCATAGGATCGCTGGGCGCAGGGCGTGGCCGCTCTCATCGACGAGGGCAAAGGATTCACGTTGGTGAGTAATACACAGTGCCTCTATGCGGCCGCGATCCTCGCTACTCAAAGAGCCAACGGCTTCGGCAACCGCCGCGTTTGTGGATTCCCACCACTCGGCCGGATCCTGTTCGTACTGATCCATGGCGGGCGTGAGAAGTTCAATTTCGGCCTTTCCCGTTGAAAGGACCTGACCGGATGTGTTAACCACCACGGCCTTCGTTGCCGAGGTGGATGAATCAATCGCAATAACTAAGGGTTCTGAGGTCTGAGACATATCTACTCCTTCGTAGACCTCCGGGGGCCAGCGGTGGAATGCTCCCCGAATCGCTGACCAAATATGAGAGCCCACCCACCCGCAGGTGGGTGGGCTCCACTATCTAGTGCTGGCCGTATACGTTCTGGTACCGGTCATACAGCGAATCGATGTGTTCCTGTGCAACTGGAACCAGATCACCGATCTGCTGAGCGGCGGCCACGGTTCGGGCCACCTCCTCAACCATCACGGCGGCCTTCACTGCTGCGGTGGCGCTCTTCCCCACGGTGAACGGGCCGTGATTGGCCATGAGTACTGCGGGGGAACGCGATTCCTTCAGCGTCTCCACAATGCCGCGGCCAATCGAATCGTCACCGATGATGGCGAACGGGCCAACGGGAACTTCTCCGCCGAACTCATCCCCCATCATGGTCAGAACACAGGGAATCGGACGATGAACCGCTGCGAACGCCGTTGCGTACGTGGAATGAGTGTGGACCACTCCTCCAACTTCAGGCATGTGGCGATACACGTATGCATGCGCCGCAGTGTCCGATGAAGGAGAGAGACTGTCCGGTGTCCCATCCACGATCTTGTTTCCGTCAAGGTCACACACAACCATGGTGTCCGGAGCGAGTTCGTTGTAGCGAACGCCCGACGGCTTGATCACAAACAGATCAGCCCCCGGAACGCGCCCTGACACGTTGCCAGCGGTCCACACGACGAGGTTGTTCGCTGGAAGCTCCTCGTGGAGCTTCGCCACATCCTCGCGCGTAGCCTGCACCGCTGCCTGTACGCCCTGTGGCAGCTCAGTTAACACTTGGCTCATTCTGCGACGTACCCCCTCTGGCCCTCGAACACCTCAAGCTTGATGTCCTTGAGACGATGCATCGGCGACTTGCCGGTGTAACGCCCGAAGTAATCGTGCATCTCCTTGTAGATGGCGAACAGGCCATCGTACTTGGCGGCGCGGTCCAGATCCGGCACGTAGGCGTGGTGATCTACGCGTGCCATCGCATCTGCGGCCGCGTACACATCCGGGTACACACCCGCTGCAACAGCAGCAAACACTGCCGAGCCAAGCGCACCAGACTGATCTGAAAGCGACACGGTAATGGGCCGGCGCGTAATATCCGAGAGCAGCTGCATGTAGAACCTGTTCTTCAACAGTCCGCCAGCGGCAACGATCTCATCAATGGCAATACCATGCTGTTCGAAGTTCTCAACGATAACGCGAGCTCCGAACGCGGTGGACTCCAGCAAGGCTAGGTACGTCTCATCAGCGGTGGTGGTCAGGGTTTGACCCATGACCAATCCGGAAAGATGGGCATCGGAGAGGATCGAACGGTTTCCGTTGTGCCAATCGAGTGCCACCAGACCGTGCTGGCCAACTTCTTGCGCGGCAGCCTTCTCCACGAGCAGCTCGTGGATGTTCAGGCCACGTTCCTTGGCCTCATCGAAGAACTTCGGTGGAACGCAATTATCGATGAACCATGCAAAGATATCGCCGACGGCGGTCTGTCCGGCCTCGAAGCCCCACAGCCCGTCCACGGCACCACCGTAAACAGTGCCGAAGGTACCCGGGCAGTCCTTGTACTCGGGACCGTTGACAACGTACACACACGAGGTGCCAAGAATGGCGGTCAGCTGACCGGGGCGGACGGCGTTCGTGCCGGCAACCACCACGTGAGCGTCAATGTTTCCGGAAGCCACAGCTGTTCCGGCGGCCAGCCCCATGAGCTCAGCCATATCCTGCGAAAGCTCGCCCACCTTACCGCCCAGAGGGAGGATCTCGTGGCTCATCTTCTCCGTGAAGATATCGCCAAAGCCAGGCTTGACGGCCTCGAGGTACTCACGTGTGGGGTACGTGCCATCCTGATACATCCTCTTGTATCCGGAATCGCCTTCCGCATACGTCAGATGGCCAGTCATGCGCCAGGTCAACCAGTCAAGAAGGTTGACGATTTCATCAGTGGCCTCGTAAACCTCGGGAGCTACCTCAAACACCTCAAGCGCCTTAGGCAAGAGGAGCTCAGAGGAGAGCACGCCGCCGTACCGGCCCAGCCACTTTTCACGGCGGGCCTCGGCAACCTTCACCAAGCGATCAGCCTGATTCTGGGCGCCGTGATGCTTCCACAGCTTCACGTATGCGTGAATGTTGTCCTTGAACTCCGGCTTGTTGCACAGGGGCTCACCATCTTTGTCCGTGAAGAACACAGTTGCTGAGGTGGCGTCCACCCCGATGCCCACGATATCGGCTGGATCAACGCCGGCATCCTTGACTGCACCGGGAACCGCGGTAGCGAGAACTTCGATGTAATCATCGGGGTTCTGCAACGCGAACTCTGGCGGCAGCGGCTGGTTGTTACCCGCTGTGAGGGTACGGTCCATGACCCCGTGACGGTACTCGGTTACCGCAGTGCCCATCTGCTTACCATCGGCGGCATCTACCACCACGGCTCGCCCGGACAGGGTTCCGAAATCAATACCTACAATGTACTTGTGATCGGACATAAAGGTTCTCTCCTTGTGTAGATGCCATCAGGCTTCGGGGTGGCGGTGCTGCCCCCAGAAACCGTCCGGCGCGAACAGCTTCTCAACAACCGTGTCAAGAATGCCAAGATCAGTGAAAATATCCAGAATCGTGTACCGGGACCTGATCATCTGGGCCTTGTAATGGGTTTCGCGGAAGCGATCCCAATCGATCTCGAGCATTTCGGGGTGGTAGGGGCCGCCTACCGTCTTGATGCGGTCCATCGCATCCTGTGCCGAAATAATCTGCTTGGTTGCACGTTCCTTGAGCTCTGGCCATACCTTCTTCAGGAGCTCAATACGTGCAACAAGCTCATCTCCTTCAGTGCGCTTGTACAGGGAGTGCTTGACCGCTTCGTCCTGAATAAGCGGCCCAAGCGTGGAACGAACGCGGTTTTCGATGTACTCCGGTGTTTTGACAGAGGCCAAGGCGTGATCAATATCGAAATCTTCCGGTTCCATCTTGAGGAACAGCTCCCACATGGCCAGCGAAGCAATCGTGCCAACGCCAACCTTCATGCCGTGGGACAGCGGCGGCTCCCAATCAAGTCCGTGGCCCTCCATCTCCCACACGTGGGAGAACTGATGGCCCGCACCCGATGCCGGGCGAGAAGACTTCGCGGCCTGCATGGCAAGACCGGACATGATCTGGCCCTCTCCCAGCAGCTCAATTGCCGCGTGATCGCCGGCCGCTAGATCGGCCGGGTGGGCGAGGGATTCGCGAAGCGGTCCCTGAACAAGGCCCCATACGTAATCATCGATGGCCTCGATACCCAGAAGGTCCGAAAGGATCCAGTCCGCACCAGCGGGGATCTTCTCGATGAGATCACCGTAGCCGGTGTAGGTAAGACGAGCCGGAGCATTCGCCATCACAGCGTTGTCCGCCACCAAGCCCTGAGGAGCGGGGCAGTCTCGTGTGATCTTGAAGCCGTTCTTGGCGATCGATGCGCCGAACGCGGCGTATCCATCAACCGATGCGGCCGTACATACATTCATGTAGGGCCGGCCCAGTTCACCAGAAGCGAGCTTTGCAAGATCGTTAATAGTTCCGCCACCGATGGAGCAGAAGTATGTGTTATCCAGTTCCTTGAGGTGATCACGCAGGATCTCCACGTTCTCGTAGCCGCCATAGACTGTTGGCTTGCCCGGGAACAGGTATGGATCCTCGGCGAACTCCACGCCGGCTTCCTTCAGAGATGCCACAACCGTTTCGCCCGCTGCGGCGAACGTGTTGTCGTCACCAACCACAAGTACTCGGACTCCCGGGAACTGTTCGGCGAACATTGCGCCCGTCTCCCCAAGTACGTCATCACCGAATGCGATTGCTTTCGTCTCATCAGCTGTTTTCAGAGCAGTTGCAATGAGCTCGCTTGCCATGATCTTCCTCTTCTACTCTTTGCCTGTATGGAAAACTCGGGGTGGCGGGCCGCTCGGAAACAGCCCGCCACCGGTGAATTACTTTTGTGTTGCGATCACGTGATCGACAACCTCGTGAATGTGCTCTTGCACCAAGGGGTACTGCTCGCAGTACTTATCGGCGTAGAACTTGTATTCTTCGTGCCGCGCCATGTTCGGCTCAATGTGCTCGCGCTCATGAACCATGTTATCTGCGGCATCCTGAACGGAATCATAAAGGCCAGCGCCAGCGGCTGCGAGGATGCACGAACCCAGTGTGACCGCATCGCCCACCTCGGTGAGCGTAATCGGAACACCCGTGACGTCCGCGTGCATCTGCGTCCACATACGCGACTTGGTTGAGCCTCCACAGGCCACGAACTCCTTGACCTCGAAGCCCGCATCGCGCAGCTTGCGCATGTTGGCTTCCACCCCGTAGCACACGCCTTCCTGAATGGACTTGTACATGTGCTCGCGTGTGTGCGCCAACGAGAGGCCGGTGAACACGCCACGTGCCTTGGAATCCGAATACGGTGTGCGGTTGCCCTGGAAGTATTCGTTGAGGATCAAGCCGTCGCAGCCGATCGGAATATCGGAGGAGCGGCGGTTCATGATGTCGTATACCGAAAGGCCGATCTGATCTGCGGCCGTCGAAATATCGGCGCAGAACTGATCCTTGAACCACTTGAGGACGGAGCCCGAGGAGACTAGTGACGTTTCCACCGTGTACTGGCCGGGCACCACGCCATCGGTGTAACCACCGAAGAAGCCGGGACCTGACAGTGGTTCCGGGGACTGGCCGGACATCACGTGGGAGGATCCCGTCACCAAGGTCATCTTGCCGGGGCGGAGCACGTTCAGGCCGATCTGGCCGTGCCATGCGTCTCCACCACCCTGAGCAACCGGAGTTCCAGGGATCAGGCCAAGTTCCTCTGCGGCGCTGCGCTGCAGGCCACCAAGGTTCGTGCCAAGATCATTGACAACATCGGGAAGCTTATCGAACACATCGCCTGCGCCAGCCTCTTCGTAAAGATCCACTGGCCAGCCACCGTTATCGCGGTCATAGTAGGCGCGATGCGCAGCCGTGTTGATGTTCAACGAGTATTCGCCGGTCAGCTTGAAGGTCAGCCAATCCGGGGCGTCGATCAGGCGGTGGGCCGCCTTGTAGGTCTCAGGTTCGTTCTCACGCAGCCACGCAGCCTTGAATGGGTACCATTCGGCAGTTGGCGGGAGCGTTCCGTTACCGGTGTAGCGGCGGGCGGTGGACTGGGTGTTGACCACTCGCGCGGACTGTTCGGTTGCACGGACGTCCATCCACATGATGGCGTTACGCAGCGCATCACCGTTGCGGTCCAGCGCAACAACAGTCATCGTGGTGGCATCGTAGGAGATGCCGGCGATCTCGTGAGGCTGAAGGCCGGAGCGCTGCAGCACGAGGTGGGTTGAGGCAATGAGTGCCTGCCACCAATCATCGGGAGACTGCTCGGCCCAGCCGGGATGCGGATGCGTTGTCTTGTAGGTGGTTGCCGCGAAGGCTACGGGAGAACCGACAAGATCGAAGATACCCACACGGCACGATTCTGTACCGAAATCAATTCCCATCACATAGGGGCCACCGGGGCGGGTTGTTTGGTTAGCTGACAATGAAAACCTCCACAATGAAGTTATAGCTGGAGCGGTTAATTGACTGAGAGCGGCCAACGAACGTTAGCGCTCAGTTACCTTGTAGATGTCGTGGCTCAGATACCTGGAGGGCATAGAACCGGTGAGATCCGGGCGCGATGGTTACGAATCGGAATCAGACCATCCCCACTCACTCCGGATCTCGTCAGGAATGAGGTGATCGATCCTTGGAAGAACAAAAGTAGGCTGTTGTGCTTCGGGCAAGGCTTCTGCTTCTTCCAGTGTTGAATCTCCTGTCAACAGCAGCGTAGATGCCATGCCCGTATTGATCGCCATGCCAATATCGGTCATCAAACGATCGCCAACCATCATGCAGTTGGCGGGATCAACATCGAGATCACCGAGGGCTGCCGTGAGCATCACTGCCTCAGGCTTTCCCATGTTTGCCACGCACTTGGTGCCGGTGCAGGCTTCAATTGCTGCCACGATCGAAGCAGCGTCCGGCTCACCGCGACCACCCGGGAACGGACAGTACCGATCTGGATTGGTTGTGATGAGGAATGCGCGCTTGTGGAACCAAATGGCATCGAAGGCAATCTGAAGCTTTCGGTACTCGAATGTGCGATCGTAGGAAGCGATCACGATATCGATTTCCTCGGGATCCTCGCTCATCTTGATGCCCTCAGCTGCGAGGGCATCCTTGAGCGGTTGTTCCGAGATGGGGAACACGGTGGCATCAGGATGGTTGGCCTTGAGCCAACGCGTGGTTGTGACAACCGTGTTCGCAATTTCTTCGACCGGAGTTGGGATGTCCAGTTTCTCGAGCTTCGCGAGGTACTGGTGAGGATCCTTTGTTGGATTGTTCGAAAGGAACCGGACAGGCTTGCCTAAGGTGCGCAGGCCCTCAATGAGCCGCTTCGCGCCGGGCAAAAGATGATCGCCCAGATAGATGGTGCCATCCATATCGAACACATATGCGTCATATAACTTAGTAGGTGACGTGTACTGCACCGCTGGGCTCCTTGGTTTTCTTGTTGTGATAAGTGGTGGGGGGGGG